>NZ_JBMFST010000006.1:0-37547 GCF_049967395.1 Hydrogenobaculum sp.
GTTGTTATCTCAAAGATAGGATGAATCTAGCGAGCTCTTCAGCTTGGGCTTGGGTGACGTTTTGAGGCGGCATAGGTACTGGACCCCATATACCAGAATTTCCGTTTTTAATCATTTTTGCAAGGTATGGAACGTATTTTAGGTTGTGGTGATACTTGGCTGCCACATCTTTCCAAGCTGGTCCCACTACTTTGTGGTCAATGGCATGACACGCAAAACATCCCTTTTCCTGAGCCAACGCTTGTGGGCTTATCGCCATTGCGCTTACCTGAGCAAACGCTACACCAGCCAAAGCCAGCATCATCATTTTACGTCTTAGAAGACCTTTCATAGGCTTAACCTCCTTTACTAGATATATAAATTATTTTATACCAAAATCATGAAAAAATGATGAAGATTTTAGAAAATGTATATGTGAATATTTACATATTACATTATAATTAGTATGTCATAATTTATAATATATGAAGTAGATTTGTTATGAAAAAATATTAGCCTTATCATCTACAATAGCCTTAGGATTTTTGATAAGCTCGTGTGCTGATACAGATATGCAAGGGTTAGAATCAAGCGGATTGCTTTACCCTCATTCACAATCTAAATATATCATGGGAGCCCCAGCAAAAGCTTATCACAACGAACAAGCTTACAAACAAACCATAAAACCCACATCTATAAACCCAAACGCTATAAACAGCACAAAAACAGCCTCCACAAACAAAGAGCAAGCACCTGTTCAGGTAAAAAGAGAAATCGCCATTATAAAAGCCCCTTATCGTAGAGTATTTCAAGAGCTTATAAAGTTTTGCTCTTTAAACAACTACCATATCCTAAAACAAAGCTATAAAGAGGGCTTTATAAGGTGTGATATCACTACGAATACAGCGCAGTTTTATGAAAACCAAACACCAAAAGAAGTATCTAAATTTGTAGTAAATGCACCTTCTTTAGGAGGCTTAGCTGCTTGGACGCTCACTATGGATATGTTTATAACACCCGGGACAAACAATAAAACCATGATAGAGTTTGTGCCAAAATACTACGCCGTTAGCATGAATTCAAAAGGTAAGCTTGTTTTAATTTCAAACGGCTATTTTGAAAACAGCGCCATAAGTTTTATAAACCAAGACTTAAAAGAGTTTCCTTAAGTTTTTTAGCTTTTAAGAGAAACAAGCTTAAATTATATATTGTGCTATACTATTAAAACCTTGGAAGCAAACCTTATTGTCGATGAGTCTAAGACTAAAAAAGATATATTAAAAGCCGTCCTTAACGTTGCTACACCGGTTATTATTTCAAATTTGCTTTATACCGTTGAAACGCTTGTATCGCTTCTTTTGGTATCGCATCTTGGCAAAAGCGCCATAGCTGGGGTTGGTTATTCAATATCAATGATGTGGTTTGTTTACTCTTTGATGGCTCTTACTTACAACGGAACGTCTATTATGGTATCTCATCGGGTTGGAGCCGGCAAGCCATTTTTTGATGTGTTTTTAAGCGGTATGGTTTTATCGCTTTTGTTATCTATACCTATTGCCATGTTTGGTACAAAGCTAATACCAGAGCTCATGCTTTTGTTTGGAGCTAAAAAAGACATAGCAAATATAGCAAAAATATATCTAAAACCCATCTTTTTGGCGGCCTTTATACAATTTGCTACAGAGGTATTTTACGCTACATACAGCGGTATGGGTCAAACTAAATTTCCCTTTAAAGTATCGGTGGTGATGAATATAACCAACATAGTGAGCTCTTACGTGCTTATAAATGGTAAGCTCGGTTTCAAGGCTTTTGGTATAGAAGGGGCAGCTTTTGGTATTGTAATATCAGAAGTGGTTGGATTTTTAATTTACGCTTATGTACTTTTTGCTAAAAAACCCTTTGGTAAACTTTCTTTTAAAAGCCTAAAAACTATCTTGGAAATGTTAAAACTTGGCATACCGGTAACAATAGACAGGGGTCTTACAAGTTTGTCTTTTAATCTTTTCGTGGGTTTTGTGGCAAGGTTTGGCAATACTATTTTAGCAGCTTATCAAATAGGTCTTAGGTTAGAAAGCATATCTTTTATGATAGGATACGCTCTTAGCATATCTGCAAGCGTATTGACTGGACAAAATTTTGGCGCTGGCAACATAAAAGGGGCTTTTAGAGGAGCAAAGGTAATTGCAAACTTTAGTGCTTTGGCAATGGGTATAGTTGGTCTTATAGTGATTGCTTTATCAAAATATATGGCTATGATATTTACAAACGATAAAAACATAATACATTACGCCGAAATATATCTTATCATGGTAGGCTTAACGCAGGTGTTTTTATCTTATAGCTTTGTTTTATCTGGGGCTATAAAAGGCTTAGGGAAAACTTACATACCTATGATTATAAACATAGTATCGTTTTGGATTTTTAGAATAATGCCTATAGTTGTTATGTTAAAATATATCTTCAATCCATTTGTACCTTGGGTATTTATGAGTGTTGAAACTGTAGCAAGGGCTATTTGTTTTTTGGTAGTATTTAAATATCTGGAGAAAAACTATGGATATTAACGCTGAACTTGTACAGCTAAGACAAACGCTGGAAGAGCAAAAAAAAGCTATAGAAGAAAAGGATAAAACTATAGAAACTTTAGACAGAGAACTTGTCAAATGCAAGACCGAATATGAGCTTTTAGAAAAAAGAAACAAAGAGATAAGGCAAGAGCTTGACAACATACTAAAGATAGTAGAAGACGTAAAAGCTATGATAGAATCAAAAGACCAATATATAAAATCTTTAGAAGAAGAAAAGAAAAGACTTACTATGTTAAACATTGGGCTTTTCATAGCAACGCTTATCTTGATAGCCATTGTCATAGTATTTTCTCTAAAATCATGAAAACGCTTATAGTAGTACCAGCCCGTTTAAAATCCACAAGACTAAAGCACAAACCTTTGATAGAAGTATGTGGTAAGCCCATTGTAAGATGGGTGGTTGAAAATCTCAAAAAAACAGGATTTGACATACTTCTTACATCAGACAGCGAAGAGGTGTACAACGTAGTAAAAGACCTCCATATAGATTTCGTAAAAACAAAAGAAGATTTAGCCTCTGGAAGCGATAGGGTTTACGAAGCTTCAAAAGATTTTAATGTAGATTTTATTATAAACCATCAAGGGGATGAGATTTTTTCATACAAAGAGGATATAGAAAACCTTGTTAAAAGCTTACAAAACTCCTATGTAGCAAGCTTATACACAAAACTTGAAAAAGATTCTCCGGCAAACGTAAAACTTGTGCTTGACAAGGATTCAAACGCCCTTTATTTTTCTAGGTCTTTAATACCTTACAAAAGAAACAATATATCATCTATTTACCCGCTAAAACATATAGGTATTTACGCTTTTAGAAAAAATATATTAGAAACATTTGTAAAATTACCCCAAAGTACGCTGGAGCAGATAGAAGGTTTAGAGCAGCTGAGACTTTTGGAAAACAGCATACCAATAAAGATGGTTTACACAAAAAACTTTTATCATGGGATAGATGTAGAAGAAGACATAAACGTTGTAAAGGAGATGTTATGCAAAACTACGTAATATGGGGGAGAAATCCCGTCATAGAAGCGCTTTTATCTGGCCAATCGATGGAGAAAATACTGGTAGCTCATGATTCAAAAGCGCCAAAAGAGCTTTTAGAGCTTGCCAAAGAAAGGGGTATAAAAGTCCAGATTGCACCAAGGCAAAAGTTAGAAGAGCTTGCAAACACAAAAAAGACCCAAGGCGTCGTAGCCATACTAAGCCCTATCACCTATGTGCCAGAAGAAGAGCTTTTCAGAAAAACCATAAAAGAAAAAGGCTTTTTCGTGGTGCTTGATCACATCACAGACCCGCAAAACGTAGGTTCTATAGCAAGGACTGTCGAAGTGTTTGGAGGTATAGGGCTTTTAATACCAAAAGATAGAAGCGCTCCAATAAATCCTACGGTGGTAAAATCTTCTTCAGGTGCCATATTTCATCTTAAAATCTCTAAAACTCCAAGTATAAGCAAGGCCATAAAGACCTTTAAAGAGATGGGTGGCTGGATTTACGCCCTTGAAAAAGGCGGAAAAGATATAAAAGAAGTAGATTTTGCATATCCTATGTGTATAGTGCTTGGCTCTGAAGGAGAAGGCGTGTCAAAAAATGTGCTAGAGCATTCAGATGTAAGAGTATCTATACCCATGAAAGGCAAAGTAACATCTCTTAACGTAAGTGCAGCTGGAGCCATATGTTTGTGGGAAGTTTACAAACATCAAGCAAACATAGGAGCGTCAAAAAAGTAATATCCAAGATAAGCTCTAAGATAACTCTCCAAAGCGCTTATAGGGGCTAAATTTTGTGGAGCCCTTTGCTCATACAACGGACTAGAGGCAAACTTTCTTAAAATAACACAAATGCCGTTGGCCAAAGAAGAAGTTTTTTCTATATCCATGTTTGCCAATGTTTCAATTCTAACAAGCCCAGTTATATCGTTGTTTAGCGTGGTATACCAAGTGTAGTAAAAGTTTTTTTGGTCTTGGCTTGTGTAGTGTATTATAGGTGTTCTTTGAAAGGCTCTTATTTCATATAAAAGCTCAAGATTTTTGGGACTTACAAAATATTTCCTATGAGATTTAATAAAGCCAAAAACCAGCTTGTTGTCCAAACCTGAAAATGTAATAGGCAAAGAGCCGTCCCATATTATAATCTCAGCGCTTGTATTTTTTGTATAATCCATCAAACTTTCATGCTCTAGCTGTTTTAATAAAACAAGATGATCTTGGTCTTTAGCGACTAAATCGTATTTTGCATCTTTTACAATTATTTGATTTTTTGGTATCTCTTTGTCTGGTATTGCTATTTTCTTTGTTTTTATGCTTTTAAAAGCCTCGAAATCATTATAGATATTGGGTCTCATCTCACATATACCGCTTGCCAAACTAAATAACCTAAGTCTAGCCTTGTTTTCTTTGTAAAAAATTTCACTATCAAGTCTTACTATACCATCAAGAAAAGCTATACCATCTGGTATACTCACATCTTTAATGTCTATGAGAGCCCAAAGGGAGTTTCCTACCTCTATATACTCATCTATACCCTGCGCTGTTTCTTCCCATTGACCTTCGTTTATTTTATCGCTATCCCAAGAAGAGTTAAAAGCATCCGTCATAGTTTAAACCTGTTGATAAATTGCTTTGAGCTGTCCACAATACTTTTTACAACCTCTGACTTGCTCTTTATATTTAAAATCTTTGAAGTATTCTTTTCTGAAGAATCCTTTATATTAAACACAGCATTTACTATGGTGTTTAGAGCTGCATTTTGCTGTTCTATGGCTTTTGCTATTTGACTTATAAGAAAAGACATCGTTTCAAAGCTACTTATTATCGTTTTAAACTCCTCTGTGGATTCTTGAGTAGCTTTTACAGTGTCTTCTATAGCTTTTATAACTTCGTTTACCATACCGCTTATTTCGGAAGCGACTTCTTGGGTGTTGTTTGCTAGTTTTCTCACCTCATCGGCTACCACCGCAAACCCTCTTCCTTGCCCACCAGCGCGGGCAGCTTCTATAGCAGCGTTTAAGGCTAGTAGGTTTGTTTGTTCTGATATATCTATTATTTTTTCTATAAATTCTGATATCCTTTTACCAGAATGCATAATCTTTGAAGAAGCTTGGCTTAAAGCTTCCATCTTCTCCTTACTAGAAGCTATAGAGTCGTTCATAGATTTTGTAGAGTTGTCGAGTTTTTCCGTGCTATTTGATATATCCTTTAAAGTAGCAGAAAACTCTTCTATCATAGAGGATATAGCGTTAATTTCTTCGTTTTGCAACGATATATTCTCTGTAATGTCTTTTATATCTCCTTCAAAAGAGTCTATATGCTCAGATATTTTGTTGAAACTATCTACAGAAGTTTTTAAGCTTTTAGAAAGCTCATCTAAAGCGCTGTTTAGATTGCCTTTGATATTTTCAAATTCACCAGAAAAGTTTGACGATATTCTATACCTTAAATCACCTTGAGATAAAGATTTTGCCAAATCAAAAAGCTCCGCAAAAATAGTTTTCAATACATTTGCTAAGTTTCTATAAGAAGATACGATGTTTCCTATTTCATCTTTAAGATTTACATCGCTCAAAGCGCTAAAAGCTCCAGAAGAATCTGAAAAATCGCCGTTGGATAGCTCGGATATAGAAGTTTCCATCTTGGAAAAAATAGATGTATATTTTGAGAAAAATCTACTCATCACAAAAAATACTACAATTATTACAACCAAATAAAACATAGATATACCAATTGACATAAATATACCTAGGTTTCTAAATTTGTTTAGATCAAGCTTTAGCGTCAAAGCTCCTAAAACTGTCCCTTCTTTAACCTGATGGCACTGTAAACAATTTATGCCTTTGTAGGGTCTAGCTATATAAGGCATAGTGATTCTAAAAGAAACGTTTTTTAAATTTTCATCAAACACGTATATGGGTTTACCAGTTTTCAAAACTTTGTAGTCTATAGCATCCCTTGGATTTTCGTTTTTAAAGCCTGGTCCGAATTGTTTGTCTACAGCTTCCCCTCTTATAACATAAACATCTTGAATACCTTTTATGTATTTTACTTCTTTTAGTATAAATTCTCTAGTAGCCATGGTTCCGTTTAGCATATCTGAATTGAGCCCTATTCTTACCGTGTTGGCAGCTATGTAAGCGGTTTGTTTAGCGCTTTTGACAGCTAGAGATCTAGTGAGATAAAGTATGGCTACAGTGCTCACTATCCAAAGGAAAAAAAGAGCAAGCAATATTCTTATGTTTACTTTCGTTTTAAATTTCATGATAATATTTTAAATGAAAATCTTGATAAATGTCAATGAATTTGTTTATTTTAAAAAATCTAATATCATATTTTGTAGATTTTGCTCTTTTTGGCAAAACAGGCATAAATTTTGGTTTTCTTCCTTGGTATAAAAAGTTTTTCCGCAATTCTCACAGGTTCTTTTATCGGATTTTGAGATATATTCATATTCATCACTATATTTCGACGGTATAACGGCTTTTCTAAGAGTGAGAGGTTTTAAAGGATGGCTTATAGCACAAGCGTATTCACATAAACCACAAGCTATACAAAGCCCGTGAGAAAATTTTAAACCCTCTTCTAACTTTATAGCTTTTTGAGGACATATAGAAACACACGCACCGCATAGGTTGCAGTCTTTTGAAACCTCTATGTATCCAAATTTACCTTCAAAAGGAATTGTGTTAGAGCATAAATCTTTTATGTTTAATGGTTTAAAATTTTGCTTTTCTTGATTTTTAAAATGAGTATATCTAAACTTTGGTTTGTAGTCTTCATTTACAAAAGAAGGAATATACTTAAGTCTAAATATCTTTGATAAATATATAGTTTTTGATATAAAGTTTTTTATATCTTTTGAAAAGCTGTAAACACAATTTTCACAAGCGCTTATATCTATATAAAGCTTTTTTGAAGAAGATATATTTAACAAATCTTTTTCACTAAGAGCTAAAAGGCACGGTAGCATAACCTCGGCTTTGTTTGATTTTGCACAACCTACGGAAATTTCTTCTTTTTCTAAGCTTTTTATAGAATCAACATAGTTTATGTTTATCTTGATAGCCTCGGTAGGGCATACTAAAGAACATGCACCGCAGAGGGTGCATGAAGAGGCTTCTATGGAAGCGTTTTCTAAATCTATAGCGTTTGTTGGACATATCTTTTCGCAAGCATCACACTCTTTTTTTGATTTTATCACATTGATACACTTTTTTTCGTCAAAACTAATAGGAAATTTTAGTTCTAAAAGCCCAACAAAATTTACCATGGGTATGTGTAATATCCAAACTTTAAGATATAAAACCTTAACAAGAATCCACCCATTAGCACCAATATAGAAGCCAATACCACAAGAGATTTAGAATGCTTTTTGATAGCGTATATCTCCAAAAAAAACGGTACTAAAAGTCCAAGTATTACGAAAAATCCCATAAATCCAATAGAAGAAAACATTTTAGAAATTATATATTTACCAGCGGCGCTTGATATAAAAAGATAGTTAAAGAAAGCTGAGATTATAATTATCTCCAAAGCAAGTAAGGCTATGTCGAGTTTTTCGTTTTCGTGAGCGATATGAGAAGGTGATACTAGCATAAAATAAGCTGTGGCAGTTGAAAGAGCGGATACCATAAAAAGTACAGGCAATCCTGGATTTGACCAGAGTGTTATAGCCGGTGCTGTAGATAACAAGAGCCCAGTGTAAACGGCGGTTAAAAGCCCCATAATTCCACTTATGTATCCAAGTTTATCTACCAAAGAAGGGTTTAAGGTTTTGAGCTTTTGAGAAAAAGGAAAGTTTATAGAAGAAGATATCAAAGAAAGGCCCCATACAGCACCAGTGATAGTATATATCATAATAAACGATGCACCCCAAAATATCCAGCTAGTAGGGTGGGTCCATACAAAAAACGCAAACCAAGGTTTAAGCATGTGTATAAGCAAGAATATTCCACCAAAATTTACAAGCCCAATACCAAGGAGTGTGGATAGACCAAAAAGCAAAGGATGTTTTTCTTTTCTTATAAGATAAAAATAAGAGGATAACGCTCCCATTGAGCCACCCAATCCACCTAAAAAAAGATAAACAGCTATCATCCATCCCCAAGACGTCTGATGCACAAAGTGCTGATAATTACCAAAGTACATTGTAAGTCCGTCCATATTTACCTCCTTTTCAAATAGTTTGTTTATAAGGTGGTTCATCAAGATGATGAGATACAACACCTACAGGCGTTTCTTTTGACGTTACATAAAATACCTTGGGCTCTGTACCAAGCTGAGGACTTAGCGGTATAGCCTTACCTTCTAATACAAGCCTTGATACGTAAGAATCTACATTTAAATCTCCAAACATACGGCAGTTTGTAGGACAAGTCTCCACACACGCTGGTTCTAAACCTTCCTTAAGTCTATGGTAGCACCAAGTACATTTATCTATATGAGGCGTAGTATGCCTTGCCTCTTCGCCGTAAAGTTTTTCACATTCGTCTACATCGTCAGACTCATAGGGATACCTCGCTCCGTAAGGACAAGCTATTACACAAGCCTCACAGCCTATACATCTTTCGTGATTTACAAGCACAATACCTTCTTCAGTTTTGTAAGTAGCTCCAGTTGGACAAGCGTAATAACAAGGAGTGTTCTGACATTGCATACAAAGATGTGGAAAAAATACGCGTTTTGCCTCTGGAAACTCACCTATCTCTATTTGCTCTACCTTTGTTCTCCACTTTTCTGACCAATAGGGAGTTTGATTTTCTTGGGCGCAAGCGGCCATACAAGCGTTGCATCCTACGCAAGAGTTTAAATCCACCACGAACACCCATTTTGGTATAACTTTTTCCATAAAAGCCTCCTAAAATGTTTAAGCCTTAACTACTTTTACAGTAAACTCGTTTGCTCTATATCCACCTATGACAGGCTCTGGTCTATAAGGTATCAAATCGTTTAAAGGAGTCCCTAAGCCACCACCGTATGTGAGCTTTTTAGAAGAAGCCCCAAAAGCCGCTGGTATAAATATCGTATCTGGTCTTATTAGCTTTGTAAGATGAGCCTTGCCTTTTACTTTTAAGTTTGGATACATAGCATTTACAACAACAATTTCATCAGCTTCTTTTATACCAAGGGACTTTGCTTTTTGCTCATTAATCCATATACCGTAATAAACACCTTCTCTCCACTTTCCTATGCTTACTAAAATAGGATTGTCCACTGTAGCAGCACAAGTATGAGATTGTAGCGGTATTTTACCGTGAGTTATAAAAAATTCGTTTTCTTCAAGCTTCACGTCTTCTGGTGCTATATCACCTTTCCATTTGGGTGGTATGTAAGCGATGAGTGGGTCGTAGTTTGGTTTATAGCCAAACATATTTTGTAAGGTGGCAAATACGTTTGAATAAATTTCCATGCGTCCGCTTGGAGTAGGTACAGGTTGATGCCACGGGACGGAGTATTTAGCCATAAGCTCTTCTCTATCCATTACATTTATTACACCGTTTCTTGATATTTCCTCATCAAGCTCTTTTACGGATTTTGTCACTCCTTTATACTCTTTTAGCTCACCAGCTACCATTCTAAGTTGAAGTTCTCTTATGGCTGGTACTATTGTATGGTATTTGTTCCAAGACTCTTCACATTTTTGATTGAGTTCTTTTTTGTCCCATTTCCAATACTGATAAATTTCTGCCATTTTGTCAAGCCAAGGTACGTTCATAGCTTTTGATAGCATGTACATAAAATCCAAAGCGTGCATTTCATCACCGTCTTTTTCCATGGCAGCTTCCCTTGTACCAAAAGTATAATCGTGAGATGTGTTTATATCAAAAATGATATCTTTCTTTAGTATATATGGTATGTCTGGGAAAATAACATCCGCATATAGCATGGTATCTGAAGGCATGGTATCAAAGCCTACCACCAAATCAAGATTTGTTAAAAACTCTTTCCATCTTTGGGTTTCCACATCACCTCTTATAAGATTTAGAGCATATATAAAAACAGCTTTTATCTGATATGGTTGACCGTTCCAAAAAACCTCTTTCTTGGTAGATTCATAAAAGCCGTTGTCAGTAATAAAAGGAAACACGGTAGCTTCTTTACCCTTTGAAAGCTCGGTTTGTAAATAAGCCCATTGGATAGACGGGTATCCATGTGTCCAAGCTTTTGGATTAAAAAAGTATTTAAAACCAACGTCCAAAACCCTAAGTATTCCTGGTATGTCTACGTCTGGATAGCCTTTGATGGGTATGGTAATTTTGTTGCCGTTTTTCTTTGTAAAATCAAAAAAGTCTTTTATAAGCATCTTGTAGCTTCCACCCGTTACCCAAGTACCTGGCTTATCGTATCCACTCGTTATAGCTTGTATGATAGCCAACGTTTTTCTTAGCTGAATGGTATTTTCATACCTAGAGTCGTAAATTCCCGGTTCTATGATGGCTGGTTTCATAGTGGCAAACTCTACGGCGACTCTTTTTATGGTGGAGGCCGGTACATCAGTTATTTTGGAAGCCCACTCCGGTGTATAGTTTTGTGTATAATCTATAAGATACTCAAATACGGTTTTTACGCTTTTGCCGTTTACATTGAGATTGTTTGTAAAAAGTGCTGGTTTTAGGTTTTTACCATCCTTAGATATTTTGTTTGTGTTGTAAAAGCCAAATACTTTTTGAACAGAACCAGATATTTCATCGTAAACATACCAAGCTTCTACGGCACCGTCTTTATCTACGTCAGACAAAAGCTGCAAATTTCCTTTCTCATCTTTGTAAGCTAAAAACGGAGCGTTTGTAAAATATCTTAAGGTTTCTTCATCGTACAAAGGCTTACCATCTTCTTGTTCTCTTAGTATCACATGAAGCATAGCCAAAGCAAAAGCGTTGTCTGTGCCAGGTCTTATAGGAATCCACTCATCCGCTTTAGCGGCAAGTTCTGATGCTCTTGGGTCTAATACCACAACCTTTGCGCCGTTTTTAATACCAGCCCCAAACCTATGGGCTCTTCCTGTTGATATACCAGCCAAAGAACCGTTGCTTCTAACTGCCAATATATATTTTGCTCTATCGTAATCGCACACCACCTCATCGTGGGTGTTGTAGTTTCCAAACACCGTATGAAGACCTAAATGCTCTGAACCAACGCAATGCTGTATAGGAGAACCAAAAAGCGTCGGTATTTGAGCAGCTAACACAAAAGGTAAAAGATATGTACCGTAGAAAGCACATCCTTGCCATCCTCCCATTAAAGCCATTTCATAAGGTTTTATATCTTTTAGCTTGTTCATCATGTAATCAAAAGCTTCTTCCCACGTTGCCTCTTTAAACTTCCATTCGCCTCTTTTAGAGCCTTCAATCCTTATGAGAGGTTTTTTAATGCGGTCTTTATCGTATATGTAAGATATACCACTTTGACCTCTAGCGCATGCAACCCCTCTGTTGTAAGGATGATGAATATTTCCTTCTATTTTCATAAGCCTATTTGGTTTGCCATCTACATAAGCTACCCTTACTTTTATACCGCAGGTGTTTGCGCAAAAATTACATATATTTGGTTTGTAAGCGTATTTAATGTTTTTAGTTTGTATTGCCTTCGCCTGTTCTGGGGTTAGCAACTTTTTACCCACCAGCGTAGCAACACCAGTAGCAGCCATTCCCTTCAAAAAACCACGCCTTGTAACGTTCATAACAAACCTCCAAGTTAATACTAACTAAATCAAGCTCTAAATAATATAATGACACTAATCAAAGAAAAAGTCAATATATTTATTTAAAAATAACGATAAAACAAGATTTTTATAAAAATTTTATATTTTAAGATGAAAGAACATCTTGCTCTATAATAGGGTGTACAAAACCTTTCAAAGAGGATTTATACCTTATTAAATCCCTAACTATGGTGGAGCTTATATGTATGTATTCTTGGCTTGGCATCATAAAAAGCGTTTCAAGACCTCCCAGTATATAATTACTCATCGATATTTGAAGCTCGTATTCAAAATCCGTAAAAAGCCTCACACCTCTTACCACAAGCTTTATATTTTTTGATTTGGCATATTCAACCAACGTGGTATCAAAGATCTCTACATAGACATTTTTTAAATTTTCGGCTTTTAGTATCTTGTCAAAAAGATGCTTCCTAATGTTGGCTTCAAACATTGGATTTTTGTGAGGGTTTCTCGCTATTGCTACAAATACTTTATCAAAGATACAAGAGGTCCTTTTTACTATATCAAGGTGTCCTAAGTGAGGTGGGTCAAAAGTCCCTGGATATATAACTTGGCTCAACTATCCAAAAGCTCCCTTATCAAAGTGGCAGGTTTTACCTCTTTAGGACATGCGTTGTTACACTTGTTGCAAGAAAGACAATGCAATATCAAAGTGTCTTTTGCCTCCAAAAGTCTGATATCGTGCTCACGGTCTCTAGGGTCTACAAAAAGCCTATAGAGCTTGGCAAAGAACAAAGGACCAGCATAATCTTTATCTGTAACTTCTGGACAAAAGCTCTGACAAGCATAACACAATATACAATCCGAAGCTTCTTCTATTTTTTTGCTAAGCTCCTGATTTATTTTTAAATTATTTTCAACAGGTGTTATCCAAGCTTTATAAGCTTTTATTCGATGAGACATATTTGAAGTATCTATAACCAAATCTTTCACAATTTCAGCGTTGTTTAAAGGTTCTAAAACCGTTGGACTTTCCTCTAAAGCATAGGACAACGCCTGCTCTTTGCAGATAAGCTTAGGAAAACCATTCACATTTACAGCACAAGTACCACATATACCAGCCCCGCAAAACTGTCTAAAAGCCAAAGAAGGATCTATATACTCTTTTATGTACTTTAAAGCGTCTAAAAGTGTCATACCTTCTTTGTAGGGCACTTCGAAAGTCTCAAACCTATCTTGTCTTCTAATGCTAAGCTTAAGCTTCATTTCTCCAAATATGTGTTTACTATATATTCTCTTCTCATGACGTTGGTCTGGATAAGTTCCCAAAGAACATCTAATCTTTTAAACCAGTAGTTGTTTATGGGCTTTTTAGAGGCTAGTACTATGCCAAATTGACCGTGTAAAGAAAAAGAGTTTAATATTGGTTTCATATAGTTATAAATATATGTTTCCATACCAGCTGGGTTTATGTTCATCTGCTGGTTGTTTCCGGTGTTTAGAGTCAGTACCGGAGGGGGACCCATTATTTGCACTATATCACCCGGGAAAAGCGGCGTAGCGTTAGCATGTGTATAGCCAAATCCAGCTTTCCTAAGAGCTATCTCTAACCCCCTTGCACTCACTCTATTTAAGGTAAATTCGTAATCTCCATCTTCCACAGACCAGTCTAAGCCTTTTCTAACTTTCACATAAGGTCTGTCTTTGTTAGAAAATGTAAATATAGCTACTCCATCTTCTTCTATCAAATCTTTAGCAGCCTCAAAAAACTCATACGGGTATTCCAAGTTTCCTATAACATTTTCTAAAATCACAATACCAAAAGTTCCCCATCTATCTTTTAGGCTTTTAAGATATTGATGATCCAAACTCTTAGCACTATCTACGCTTATATTTTTAAGAGCCTTTCTAACCTTTTCTGTTTGAGCTTCACTTCTCTCCACACCGTATGCTTCTATACCAAGAAGTTCACTAGCCACAGCAAGAAGCTTACCAGCGTTAAAACCAACATCAAGCATCTTTTTGCCTTTCAGTTTGGGCTCTACATCAAGCAAAGCTCTTATAGTGGGATAGGTGTATATGGTAAATATGTTGGTAATGCCAAGTTTTTCTTTGTTGTCAATATTGTCAATATCTTCTATATCTTTAGTATCGTAAAAAGGTTTTAGCTGCTCTTTGTTTAGTATATCGTCCAATGTTTTTTTAGCTTTTCTTGGTAAAGAGAATATAGAACCACAAACGCTACACTCCCATAGCCTATATCCCCAAGACTTTTCAACCTCTTCAAAATATACGTTTGTTTCTTTACAGATTGGACACTCGGTGGGTATATCTTTGTCCGGATTTTCTATATAATGCACTATCGTTTTAAACTTGAAAATAACTTCATCTACATCTATGTTATCAAAACAAGGGCTGTAAAATTTCTGTTTTATTTGGGCTTCCTGACAAGGTCCCGCTACAGCGTGCATAATACAAGGGGCAGAACATGTATTGCCAAGATATTTAGCATAGACTGGTTGCGATGTGGTATAGCTCATCTTAGGGAAGTGTTGGGCTTCTGGGGCTACACCACCAGATATTACTACGCAAGGTTTTTTAAGAGCCGCTGCTATATGGGGTACAACCGTATCAGCGGAGATAACTCCATCTACTTCTTGAATTGCCGCTACAAGATACTGAGGTTTTTCCATGTAAGGGGATAGGTTTTCCACATCCATCATATAAAGTTCTTTTGATATATCTACAGCGGGAGCTTCCCATTTTGGATGAGCGGTAATAAAAACATACTCATCCTTCATTTTTTCT
Organism: Hydrogenobaculum sp.; assembly: GCF_049967395.1. Classification (NCBI taxonomy): domain Bacteria; kingdom Pseudomonadati; phylum Aquificota; class Aquificia; order Aquificales; family Aquificaceae; genus Hydrogenobaculum; species Hydrogenobaculum sp. The sequence goes on from NZ_JBMFST010000006.1 coordinate 15,033, forward strand.
ATTATTTTTGATACAAGGTAAGGAGGTAAGCTTCTATGTATAGAGGAAGCCACCATGTGCGCCATGATTATCTTTTTTCCTGGATTTTCATCTCTTATTTTTTGTATTATTGGCTTCATATATTCTATTGCTTCTTGCTGAGGTACTACAACCGGGTCTTTATCTGTTATATCGAACTGTCTTAGCTTGGCAGCCCAAAAATCTACCAAATTCATATAGTTGTAAAAGTAAGAGCCAACGTATTCGTAGCAGTCCGTATAATAATCTACTTCTTTAAACCTTGTGTAAGGAACTGGAGTATATATAAATTCATCTACATAAGGGTTGCCTTCCAATAGATTATACCCTTGTCTTGTTTCCATTATTATATAGCTTTTAGGATACTTCTTTTTAAGATGTTTTAATATCGGTGTAAACATCAAAGAGTCACCAAGGGCGAACAAGTTTAATATCAGTAAACTTTTTCCGTTTAAATCTTCACCGTAGTATTCTTTAGGGAGTTCTGGCACTTTTGTTTGTTCATAGTTATCTCTTGGAAGTTGTGCCATCAAGTCACGGGCTATCACATATCTACTTTTTTCCATGAATGTATGAAAATCTGCTCCGCCAGCGTAAGGCTGTTTAAAGGTTCTTTTTACTCTTATTATCTCCATATTAACCCATCCTCTTTAAATATCTTATAAATTCCACATTCATAAGAGAAGATGCTACGTTGTATATTACAGGCGTAACACCTCTTCTTGTAAGATCGTACAGCTTCTCCGGAGATATACCAAGAAGCACACCTGGGTCTGGCATCACTGCGCCTTCTATAAGAAACTTTTCATCGTCATCTATTTTTAACTCTAAATCTGTTTGTCTTAAGATTTTAAGATCGTGCATCTCTTTTATAAGGTTTGCCGCTATTTCAAAATCCTGATAAAAACCAAGAGCCATTTGAGATATTTTTTGAAGATGTTCTGTGGCCTCTCCAAGAACATTTACAAACTCTATTTCTTCGCATTCGGTGGATTCTTCTGGCATCTTATCGTAAAATACCACTACGTTGTTGGTAGCCCTATCTCTTATAGCACCAAAAGGATAAAAATCAAGCACTTTTGGCTTATGGTCTATCTTCCATTTGCCATCTTTCGTAAGATAGTGGTTTACATCGCCTCCCAAAACAGCGAAAGCCGCAAAAACCCCTTCGTGATGAGCAAACACAATGGGATAAAGGGCTGCTAAATAAACCAACTCAGACATGCCAACCGGTACTATTGTGAAATCCCTACTAAAAGAGTAGTTTTTCGGCATGCAAATTTCTAAAGGCTTGTCCTCCACCGTATTTATAACTTTCGGGTAATTGTATATACCTAACATAAAATAATTATAGCATAGATATCGTAAAAGCTTGAAAAATTCAAAAATTTTTTATATTTAATATGATATGAGAAAGGTAAATCCGCTATGGTTTCTAATGCTCGCACAGATTGGACTTATACTTTATGGCTTTTATAGGCTAACGCTTACAAGGTTAAACATAAGATGGTTTGAAGTCGCTTGGGTTATCGTAGGTCCCGTGATACTGATGTCTTTTTTTGGCATTTACACATATTACAATATAAAAAACGCATACAAAGAGCCTTCTGAAGTAAGGACATCAGACAGGTGTCCCGTTTGCGGGGCTTTCGTATATTCACACCCAAACACCATAACAGAAATTTACTTGGATGGTAGATATATGTATTTTGACTCCTTTAAAGATATGTTAAAATTTATTAAAGATATGGATTTTTATATATCTTACAGAAAGCTAAATATAAAAGACAAAAACATAAAATCTATTTACACAAAAGACTTCCAAACAAAGCAGTGGATAGATGGTAAAAAAGCTTTTTACGTCAACATAAACGACGATATATATGCGTTTTCATCCTTGGAATCCGCCAAAGATTTTGCAGCATTAAACAACATCCAAGAAATAAAGACTTTTGACAAATTGCTTTCATAGATTTTTATGATAGAAGTATTAAATATTTCTAAAAGCATTAAAAACAACCCTATAATATCCAACGTATCGTTACAAATACATCCAGGTGAAATAATAGGGCTTATGGGTCCAAACGGTGCCGGTAAAACCACGATATTTAACGCAATTTCTGGCTTTATAAAAGTTGATAAGGGAACTATAAAAATAGACGGTCAAGAAGTAACCCATTATCCACCTTATAAAAGAGCCAAATTTGGTCTTTCTTTCTTGCCTCAAGAGCATTCTTTGTTTGAAGAGATAACGGCCTGGGACAACATCCTAATGTTTGCAGATTTTATATATAAAAACAAAAAAGATGCACAAGATATATCAGAAGAACTTCTTCAAAGCTTTGGGCTTTTAGAACACAAAGATAAAAAAGCAGGTGAATTATCTGGTGGTATGAAAAGAAAATTAGAGGTAGCAAGATGCCTTTTGATAAAACCATCCTACATAATGCTTGATGAACCGTTTGCTGGAGTAGATCCGGTGGCTATCTCAGATATAAAAAAAATGCTTTTAGATTTAAAAGAAAAAAATATCGGCATACTCATTACCGATCACAACGTTTTTGAGCTTTTAAGGTTGATAGATAGAGGTTATATAATAAACCACGGAAGTGTATTGGCGGAAGGGACTCCAAAAGATTTGCTAAAAAACGAAAAAGTAAGGGAAGTATACATAGGATATGAAATAGAGCTATGAAAAGCGTAGTACTTGTGTTTGCAGGGTATGATCAAACCTCTGGAGCAGGGGTTATAGCAGATGCTAGGACAATAACTTGCATAGGAGCTCATCCAGTTTGCATAACCACTTCTTTTGTAATTCAAAATACCAAAGGTGTAAAAGAAGTAATATTTTTAGAACCAGATATCATTAAAAAACATATAGATATACTTGATGTAAAGCCTAAAGTTGTAAAAATAGGCGTAGCAGGAGATGACAGCGCCATAAGGCTTATATCAAAAGCTATAGACACGTTAAAACCAGAACACGTGGTATTAGATACGCCTCTTTTTTCCAAAAACGACACACCTCTTTTTAAAAGTATAGAACTTTACAAAGATTTAATAGTATCAAAAGCCACCATCATAACACCAAACATAAAAGAGGCCTCTTTTCTAACGGGTATTGACATAAAAACTAAAAAAGATATAGAGCGAGCGGCCAACATCTTTCTCGATATGGGAGTAAAGCACGTAGTTATAAAAGGTGGACATAGAGAAGATGAACCAGGCGTTGATTTTTACAAAAGCATGGAAGAAAGTTTTGAAATAAAAAAAGATTTTATACAAACAAAAACTACCCATGGCACAGGATGCGTCTACGCTTCTTCTATAGCGTCTTATTTAGCTATTGGAAACGACGTAAAAGCTTCCATAATAAAAGCCAAAGATTACGTAGATAAAGCCATAAAACAAGGTTATATGTTAAACAGCGACAAAGATAGCTGGGGTGTACTTAACATAAGCACCCCATAGTTTTTATTTTTCAGCTTTTATCAAAACAAACGCTACAAACAACACAGCGCTTACAAAAATCGCAAAAGCGAACACGTAAAGTAAAATAGTCATGAATATATTTTACAGTATAAACATAAAAATAAAATAAAATTACACCGATATTTTTGATCTCAGTTTCTTTATGCGCCACAACGCCTTGGAATCTTCTGGACATATTAAAGAGAATGCTTTACCGCTTTTACCTATTCTACCAGTCCTTCCTATCCTATGTATGTAAAGCTCTGGATCTTCAGGTATGTTGTAGTTTATTACGATTCCTACGTCTTTTATATCAAGGCCTCTGGCGGCAACATCGGTAGCTATCAATATACTAACAGCACCAGATTTAAATGCACTCAGGGCTTTTTCCCTTTGTCTTTGCGTAAGATCTCCATGAAGAGCCTGAACTCTTATGCCCTTTTTCGTAAGCAAGAAAAATAAATCTTTTGCATCTTTTTTAGTTTTTACAAAAATAAGCATTTTTTCCATAGGATGGGTATCTATTATATGCATAAGCTCGTGTATCTTTTCTCCGGGTGAAGACAGTTTTATCATCTTCTCTTCTATGTTTGGCTTTAGCTCTACCGATGGCACTTTCACAAATTTGAAATCGCTCTTTAAAAATCTTTTTGCTAAAATCTCAATACGGTTTGGTACAGTGGCTGAAAACATATAAGTGGTTCTTTCTTTTGGCAAAAAGCTTATTATGTATTCTATATCCTCTATAAAGCCCATATCAAGCATTTGATCAAATTCGTCCAAAACGAGATATTCTACGTTTGACAAATTTAAAGCTTTTCTATCGATGAGGTCTTTTATACGTCCAGGGGTTCCTATTAAGATATCCACATTTTTATTTTGCAAAATATCCAAATTCTGTTTTACAGAGGTCCCGCCGTAAAATACGTAAGAAAAAAGCCTTTTATACTTGGTAAGCATATATATCTGCTCTTTTACCTGTATAGCCAGCTCTCTAGTAGGTGTCAGCACAAGAGCTTTAACGCCAGGTTTTCCCTTTTGAAGCTTTTCTACTATTGGTATAGCAAAAGCCCCTGTCTTCCCTGTCCCGGTAGCAGCTTGTCCCAAGATATCGTAGCCTTCCAACGCTAAAGGAATAGCGTCTCTTTGAATGGGTGTTGGTTCTTTATATCCAGCATCCTCCAAAGCTTTTTGTAGTTCTAAACTAAGTTTTGAGAATAATGACATTTTGTTTCTCCTTATAAATCTTTTAATATAAATATAGTAAGTTTTATAGAATAAGCAACATTTATTTTTTATTATCAACAAACACCGCCCACACAGTGGGCGGATAGCCTTATAAAATTATTACTCTATAATCTCCAACATATATTTTTTGCCGCTTTTTCTACCCATAGCCGATACAAGCGTTCTCAGGGCTTTGGCTATGCGCCCTTGTTTACCTATAACCTTACCTATATCTTGAGGGCCAACCCTTAGCTCTATAACAACGGTTTGCTCTCCCTCGACCTCAACCACGTTTACCTTAGATACGTCCTCTACTAGGCTTTTTGCGAAGATTTCCACAAGATCTTTAGCTTGGCTCATACGTTACCTCCTATTAAGAATTTGCATTAACGTTAGCGTTAGCTTGTTTTAAAATAGCTTTCACTCTATCAGAAAGCTGAGCACCCTTTTTAATCCATTGGTCTATGGCTTCTTTGTTTAAATTTATTACGTTGCCAGATTTTGGATCGTAGGTGCCTAAAATATCCAAATAATGCCCCTCTCTTGGAGACTTTGAATCCATCGCCACTATCCTATATATAGGATGATGTGTTCTACCAAATCTAGCTAGTCTTATCTTTACCAAAGCTCAGTACCCTTTTATTTGGCTTTTAAAAACCAAATAGAGTGGATATTTGTAATCGCCTACCACTCTGGCGATATTTATATTTGAAATATTCTTCATAGTTAAAACGGAAGCCCTAAACCACCAAACGGTGATTTCTGATTCTTCAGCTTTCTAATCATCTTTTTCATATCCTGATATTGTTTTAAAAGCTTGTTAACGTCGGAAACGGTAGTACCGCTACCTTTAGCTATCCTTTGTTTACGGCTTAAGTTTATAATGTTTGGATTTGCTCTTTCCTCAGGAGTCATAGAATCTATCATTGCTATAATACGCTTGAATATCTTTTGATCAACTTTTATATTTTTCAGCTGAGAACCAACCCCTGGCAACATTGAAAGTACTTTGTCAAGAGGACCCATATTCATCATAAAACTTATATTTTTCTTTAAATCGTTTAAATCAAACTCTCCTCTCATCATTTTATAGGTTATAGCTTGAGCTTCGTCTTCACTAATGACTTGTTCAGCTTTTTCTATAAGACTCTGCAAATCGCCAAGACCTAATATCCTTTGGGCAATCCTATCTGGATAAAATTGGTCTATATCCTCCAGCTTTTCACCAACGCCTATATACTTTATTGGAATACCTATGGCATCCTTTATAGAAAGCGCTACGCCACCTCTGGTATCACCATCCATTTTGGTAAGAATAGCTCCCGTAAGCCCTACGACTTCATTAAAAGTTTTAGCTACAGAGAGGGCTTCTTGTCCTTGCATGCTATCAGCTACGTATATAACCTCAGAAGGTTTTACAGCTTCTTTTATGGCTCTTAACTCTTCCATCAGTTCGTTATCTATATGAAGTCTACCAGCTGTATCTAAAAATAAATAATCGTATTTTTTGCTTTTAAAAGCCTCAAAAGCCTCTTTTGCTATATCAACAGGGTTCTTGTCTGGACTAAATTCTAGGTATTCTACGCCTGCTAACTCAGATACGCGCTTTAATTGAAGCATGGCTGCTGGTCTTCTTACGTCTGTGGATACCGTCATAACACTTCTACCGTTTTTCTTCATGAGGTTTGCTAACTTACCTATTGTCGTGGTTTTACCAGTCCCCTGAAGACCAACAAACATTACGACTCCCTCTTCTAAAGGAGAAGCATTTCCCCCTAGCGTTTTGACAAGCTCATCATAAACGCTCATTATAATCATATCAGTAGGGGACAAGTGAGTTTTTATCTCTTCAGAAAAGATACGTTCTCTTAACCTTTTAATAAAATCCTTCGCTACATCATAATCTACATCAGCTTCCAATAAAGCAGCTCTAATATCTCTAAGAGTATCGTTAACTAACTTTTCATTTAACTTTTTAGCACCTTTTAGCTTCTCTAAACTTCCACTAATCTTTTCCGTTAAAAGTTCCAACATAGTCTATATTATACCATAATGTAACACTATCTCAAAATATGCTGCAACACCACCAATATAAATATAAGCACCGCTGGAGACAAATCAAGCCCAGCTACAGGCGGCACAACCCTTCTTATAACCTCAAGAGGTGGCTCTATTATCTTTGCTAAAAAATCAAAAAAACTATTCTCGGTAAATTGTGGAAACCAAGAGCCCAACGAATATACAATTATCAAAATAATATAAACCTCAATAAAGGCGTCTATAAGCCTAACTATCATTCAACAAACTCTATTATAGCCAACTCTGTGCTATCTCCTGGCTTCCTGTTTGGTAGTTTGACAATCCTTGTATACCCACCGTTCCTACCTTCAAACCTAGGAGCCAACTCTGTGAATAGTTTTCTTACAGCCTCTTTATCTGGAAGAAGCGACAAAGCCCTTCTTCTAGAAGCCAAGTCACCTTTCTTGGCAAGTGTTATAAGCCTTTCCACAAACGGTCTCAAAGCCTTTAGCTTGGCTTCAGAGCTCTCTATCTTTTCAAATAATATAAGAGACCTTGCCAAAGACCTCATCAAGGCGGTTCTTTGTTCAGCAGTCCTGCTAAAATGCTTTTTCTTAACTTTATGTCTCATATCATCACACCTCTGAACCTCTTTGTTCTCCTATATTCATACCTAAAGAAAAACCCATGTTTTTAAGAGCTTCTTTTATCTCAGTCAAAGCTTTTCTACCTATGTTTTTAGAGCTTTTAAGCTCATCCTCTGTAAGCTGCACAAGTTCCCCTATGGTTGTTACCCCTATTCTTTTTAGTGAGTTTAAAGCTCTTTGAGAAATATCAAGCTCCTCTATAGAAAATGTAAGTTTTTCCATCAACTCATCTGGGGGCATAGGTTCTGGTAAAGTAGGCACTTCATAGGATATATTCGTAAGCATGTTCATGTGTTTTACTATAAGCTCTACAGCTTGTTGGACAGCAGTGTCTGGAGGCACAACACCGTTGGTGAGAAGCTCAAAAGTAAGCTTATCATAATCTGTTCTATCACCTACTCTAGTAGCCTCCACTCTAAAAGCTGCAACTTTTACAGGAGAAAAATCAGCATCAAGCACTATCCATCCAGCTTCTCCTATTTGCTCCATCTCATCAGACATAACATAACCCTTTCCTCTTTCTATGCGTATTTCCATTTTAAGGGTTATATTGGTAGAGTTTATTGTAGCAATGTAAGCATCTTTGTTTATGATGTTAACATTTGGAGGAGTTTTGATATCAGAAGCCAAAACAACACCCGGCGTATTTCTTTCTAAATACAAAATCTCTAAATCAGAGTCTTTCAAGTCAAATCTAACATTTTTAAGATTTGCTATAAGCTGTAACACATCTTCTTGGACACCTTCAATAGTAGAAAACTCGTGTTGAACACCTTCTATCTTTATAGCCGTGATAGCACTACCGTATATAGAAGAAAGCAAAACCCTTCTAAGAGCGTTACCTATCGTAGTGCCATAGCCCCTTTCTAAGGGTTCTACAACAAACCTACCATAGTTTTTATCTTTTTCTTCCCAATATATTTTCATCGGAAAAATAAACTCTTTCATATATTTCCCCTTACACCCTTGAATAATACTCAATGATGTACTGCATATTTATAGGCACTTCCAAAACAACATCCTTAGGCTTATCCACAACCTTACCTCTAAAATTATCCTTATCTATCTCAAGCCAATGAGGTACGCTTCTTGGGTCGAGATTTTCAAGATTTTGCCTTATCTGAGGTATATCTTTGGAATACACTTCTATTATATCTCCAACATTTACCTGATAAGAAGGCACGTCAACTTTCTTACCGTTTACCATTATATGGCCGTGTGTTACAAACTGACGAGCTTGCCTTCTGGTACAAGCTATGCCCAACCTATAAACTACGTTATCTAAGCGTCTTTCCAAAAGCTCTATCATTACAGAAGCTGTATTACCTTTTGCTTTTGAAGCTTTATCAAAGTACTTTCTAAATTGAGACTCTCTTAAACCACCGTACAACATTTTAAGTTTTTGTTTTTCATTTAACCTAAGCCCAAACTCTGTAGATTTAGCCCTACGACCTTTGGTTCTACCGTGTTGACCTGGCGGGAAATTTCTTCTGGTTAAAATCTTGTTGCCGCTTAACTTCCCTGAAACAACAACGCCAAATCTTCTGTCTACTTTAGACCAAGCTTGTATCTTTCTTCCCATATGTCACACTCTCCTTCTAGAAGTTGGTCTACAACCGTTGTGAGGTATAGGGGTAACATCCCTTATGGCTTTTATTTTAACACCGGCGGCTTGGATAGATCTTATAGCAGACTCTCTACCAGCACCCGGACCTTTTACCCAAACCTCTGCCTCCTGTAAACCGTATTCGTTTACAGCCTTCTTTATAGCCTTCTGAGCGGCTACTTGAGCAGCATAAGGAGTACCCTTTCTGGTGCCTTTAAAACCAGTGGTACCACCAGATTCCCAAGCTAAAGTGTTTCCAAGAGAGTCAGTTACAGTTACTATAGTATTGTTAAATGTGCTATAAATATGTACTATTCCACTGCTTACATTACGCTTTTCTTTCTTTGTTTCTTTGGTCCTTTTCTTAGCCATTATAAAACCTCCTTACTTTGATACCTTCTTCTTGTTGGCAACGGTACCTTTTCTTCTTCCTTTTCTAGTTCTAGCGTTTGTCTTTGTTTGCTGGCCTCTTACCGGTAGCCCTCTCACATGTCTAAGGCCTCTATAGGTACCTATATCTACCAACTTTTTTATATTTAACTGCACTTCTCTTCTTAAATCACCTTCAACCTTTATGTTTTGCTCTATATACCTTCTTAATTGATTCAACTCTTCTGGCGTAAGCTCACCAAGTTTCTTCGTAGATGGTATGCCAGTTTGCTCACAAACCTCTTTAGCCTTAGACCAACCTATACCATAAATGTATGTTAACGCCACTTCCAGTTTCTTGTGATCTGGTAAATCAACACCTGCTATTCTAGCCATATAAAACCTCCAACTTAACCTTGCCTTTGCTTATGCTTAGGATTTTCACAAATCACCATAACACGTTTTTTCCTTCTTATAATCTTACACTTTGGACATATCGGTTTTACAGATGGTCTTACCTTCATAAAAGCCTCCTAAACTCTATAAATAATTCTACCTTTTGTAAGATCGTAAGGTGTCATTTCCACCTTAACCCTATCACCTGGTAAGAGCTTTATAAAATGAATCCTCATCTTACCAGACACATGGGCTATAATAGTGTGCCCATTGTCCAATTTAACCCTAAACATAGCATTTGGAAGAGCCTCTTCTATAACACCTTCAAATACAATACCCTTTTCTTTTTCTGGTTCTTGATTCTTGTTCTTCTTTGCCATATTACCACTCCGTTAACACTACAGGACCATCTTCAAGTACAGCTACCGTATGCTCAAAATGACAAGCGTATTTGCCCTTTGCTTTTATAGTCCATCCATCGTTTGATTTATAAACAGCACCATTGCCAGTGGTAAACATAGGCTCTATAGCTATAACCATACCGGGTTTTAACTGCGCATTCATTTTAGAAGTAATAACCTCTGTACAATTGGCTACAAAAGGTTCCTCATGGCTATTTCTACCTATTCCATGACCACCGTATTCACACACTATACCAAAACCATACTCTTTTGCCACAGTTTCTATGCTTTTAGCTATATCGTAAAGGTATTTGCCTGGTTTACATTGGGCAATAGCCTCATACAACGCCTTTTTGGTAGCCTCGATAAGTTTCTGATTTTCTGAAGAAATATTACCAACTCCTATTGTCATAGCCGCATCGCCTGCATAACCATCGTATATCGCACCAAAATCAAGACTTACAAGATCTCCATCCTTTATTTTTTTTGTTTTTGATGGAATACCGTGCACCACCTCATCGTTTATAGAAACACACAAAGCGGCTGGGTATCTTTTCTTAGAAAACGGCGGTTGATAGTTCAAAAAAGCCGGTATACCACCAAGTTCTTTAGTCTTTTCTCTAGCCGCCATCTCTAAATCGTAAGTTATAACTCCTGGTTTTACCATAGAAGCTATATATTTTAGCACATCGCTAACTATTTGACAAGCTTTTTTTATCTTTTCTATCTCAGATTTTGAATAAAGCTCTATCATAACATACTTTTTAGTTTTTCAAATACCTCTTCTTGAGTACCGTTGGCAGATACTACAAAAAGCTTACCTTTAGATTTGTAATACTCTATAAGAGGAAAAGTTTGTTCTTTGTAAACTCTCAATCTATTTGCTATAACCTCTTCTTTATCATCGTCTCTTTGAATTAAAGGCGTATTATCGTTATCGCATAAAGTATCATTCTTTGGTTTTTGATAATAAATATTGTAAGTGGCACCACACTTTGGACACACTCTTCTGCCAGAAAGACGCTTTATTATAACATCATCGTCTAAATCAAAGTAAAATACCTTATCCACTTGTAGCCCCATAGTGTTTAGCATTGTTTCAAAAGCCTCGGCTTGATTAACATTTCTTGGAAACCCATCAAAAACATAATTCTTATGAGGAGCTTGACTTAAAATGTTTTTTATCATAGCTATAATCAAATCGTCCGGTACCAAAAGTCCCTGCTTCATATACTCCTCAGCCTTTAAACCAAGGTGAGATTTCTTAGCAACTTCAGCTCTTAACATATCACCGGTAGATATGTGCTCAAAGCCAAGCTTACTCTTCAGAAGAGCTCCTTGTGTACCCTTACCAGAACCAGGAGGACCTAACAACACCAAAATCATTACTTTTTCCTCGTATAAGCTTTATACTTTTTAGTTATTATTTGAGCATCTATTTGATTTAACGTATCTAGAGCTACTCCAACCACTATAAGAGCGGTAGTACCACCAAAATAAAAAGGTACTTTTAACCAAACGGTCAAAAATAAAGGCACAATAGCCACTATAGATAAGAAAGCAGCCCCTATGATAACTAACCTATTTATAACACTTTCAAAAAACTTTACAGTTTGTTGACCTGGTCTTACACCGGGTATAAAACCATTTGCTTTTTTTAAGTTCTCAGCCACATCGTAAGGGTTAATTAAAACAGCTGTATAAAAATATGTAAAAAATATTATTAACACCACATAAGCAAAATTGTAAGGTAGAGAAAGAGGGTTAAAAGCATCGTGTATAGCCTGAGCTATAGGATTTTTGATAAATCCTAGCACCGTAGAAGGAACTATTAAAAGGGATTGGGCAAATATAATAGGTATAACACCCGCTGGATTTAGCTTAATAGGTAAATATGTAGCTCCACCAACAAATTCTTGTCTTCCCACTTGCCTTCTTGGGTATTGAATAGGTATTCTTCTCTCTGCTTCTTGAAATATTACAATAGCAGCTATTACAGCAATTATTATAAGTATAGCCCCTACGAAAGCAAAAGGGCTAATATCACCATGCCTAAGCATTGACACAAATCTTATGGTAGCCTCTGGGAAATTAGCAACTATACCGGCAAATATAAGCATAGACATACCGTTGCCTATGCCTTTTTCCGTTATCATATCACCAAGCCAAACTAATATCATAGTACTGGCTACCATTCCAAGCACAGCAACAACTATAAAAAGTATTCCACCATGAGGAACAACAGGGTATCCGTGAGGAGATGTTTGATGTTCTAACCAAGTAGCTATGCCTAGCGACTGAAAACCGGCAACAAACACAGTTATATATTTTGTGTATTCGTTTATTTTCTGCCTTCCGTAATCGCCCTCTTCTTTTGCCAATTTTTGAAGTTCTGGTATTGCGCTTGACAAAAGCTGCATAACGATAGAAGCTGATATATAAGGCATTACACCAAGAGCAAACAACGTCATCCTCGAAAGGTTACCACCAGAAAATATATCGTACAGAGCAAACAAAGATCCTTTTAGATTGCTCATAAAATCCGTTAGAGCTACCGGGTCTACACCAGGAATCGGTATATGACTACCAAGCCTGTATATAGCAAATACTATTAAGGTGAATACTACTCTTTTCCTTAAGGTTTCTAATTCAAATATCTCTTTTAAAAAATTATTCACCTGCTGCCTCTAAAATCTCCACACTACCACCAGCAGCTTCTATTTTCTGCTTGGCGGAGGAAGATATAGCATCCACTTTTACCTTAAACTTTTTAGTCACTTCACCCATACCTAAAATTTTTACAGGCTTACCCTTTTTTATTAAGCTTTTAGCAAGAAGGGTTTCCTTAGTAATCTCATCACCATCGTTGAAATGTTTTTCCAGCATTGATAAGTTGATGACAGAATATTCTTTCTTAAAAGGGCTCCTAAAACCTACCTTTGGTACTCTCATATGAAGCGGTGTCTGACCACCCTCAAAGTAAGGAGCCAATCTATTATCACCAGATCTAGATTTTTGGCCTTTATATCCTCTACCTGCCGTTTTGCCTTTACCAGAACCTAAGCCTCTGCCTATACGTTTTTTATCTTTTACAGCACCTTCGTTTGGTTTTAACTCGTGCAAATTCATGACAGCTCCTCCACACATACAAGGTGTTTTACCTTTTCAAGATTTCCACATACCATAGGATTTTTCTCTAGCACAACCGTTTCACCAACTTTCTTTAGGCCTAAGCTTCTAACAGCCTCTTTTTTTGCCTTATCTTTACCAGCCAATCCTCTTTTCAAAACTATTTTAAGCTTCATAAATCACCTCGCGTATATGTTGTATCTTTCTCTCAGGTCATCTACAGTTGTACCTTTTACTTTAGCTATTGTATCTATATCTCTTAATTTTAAAAGCGCATCAAACACAGCTCTGACTACGTTGTGATGGTTTGAGCTTCCCACTACCTTTGTAAGCACATCCGTGTAGCCAGCCAATTCAAATATAGGCTTAGCAGCACCACCAGCTATAACACCGGTACCTCTTCTAGCCGGGAAAGCTATAATACGAGCAGCACCGTACTCTCCAACAACGTCATGAGGTATAGTACCATTTACTATAGGAACTCTTATAGTTTTCTTTTTTGCATCCTCTATGGCTTTTGCTATAGACAGAGGAACCTCTCTAGCTTTACCAAGCCCAAACCCTACGTAACCTCTTTTATCACCTATTACCACCAAAGCACTAAAAGAAAAACGCTTACCACCTTTTGTAACACGGGTTGTTCTGGCAGCCTCCAAAAGCCTCTCTTCAAACTGAATATCATCAAGAGTAGTTATACCTTGCTCTATCCTTTTAGCGTCTATCCTTTGGTTTAAATCCTTAGCGCCCACGTTAACCTCCTAATTTATAAGCCCTAGTTCTCTACATTTTTCTGCAAAAGCCTTGACTTTACCATGATAAAGGTAGCCAGATCTATCAAAAACCGCTTTTTCTATACCCTTTTCTTTAGCTTTTTGAACCAAGATTTCAGCTACTTTTTGAACAGCTTCTATAGACTTGCCACCTCTTTTACCGGTGGCATCCACATATTCTTTGCTCAAAGATGATACCGTAAGAATGGTGTTGCCGGTAGTATCATCTACCAAAGAAGCGTAAAAAGCGTTTAAGCTTCTATAAATACACAACCTCGGCCTTAAAGCTGTACCGCTTATTTTCTTTCTTATCCTTCTATGCCTTTTAATACGCTTTTCTTCTCTTGTAAGCTTCATACCCTAACTCCTTATTTCTTACCTTTACCTGCAGATTTTCCTGGTTTTAGTTTAAGCACTTGACCTTCGTATCTTATACCCTTTCCTTTATAAGGATCGGGTTTCCTAAACTTTATAATTTCAGCAGCCACTTGACCAACTAACTGCTTATCTATACCAGATACAGTAATCTTATTTTCTTTAACCTCAAGCTTAATACCAGCAGGCGGTTTGTAGTATATTGGATGCGAATACCCTAAATTTAACTCAAGTTCTTGACCTTTCATAGCAGCTTTATAACCAAGACCAACCACCTCTAACGTTACCGAGTATCCCTTAGAAACACCTTCTATCATGTTTTTTATAAGAGCCGCAGTAGTACCATGCATAGCTTGAGCAAAAGGTGATTCTTCGTTTTTTGATACCGTTATTTGATTGTCAGCTATCTTCACGTTCACAATTTCGTGAACAGGCATTGACAACTTGCCCTTAGGACCTTCTATGGTTAAAATGTTACCATCTAAAGAAACTTTAACATTGCTAGGTATAGCTATCGGTTTTTTACCTATTCTAGACATGGCATTCTCCTTTTAATAAACGTATCCTATGATTTCGCCACCTTTTTTAAGCTTTCTGGCTTGAGCATCCGATATTATGCCGCTATCACAAGACACTATAGCTAAGCCAAGACCCCTTCTCACGTGAGGCATCTTTTTGATAGGTGTATAAACTCTTCTACCTGGAGTAGATACTTTTTCTATATTTTCTATTGCAGAGCGCGTTTTTCTTTGATCAAGGTATTTTAAGTAAACTCTTATAGTAGGTTGATTACCCTTTTTATGGGCATCATCCTCTAAAATTTCATAATTTTGTATATAACCTTCTTGTTTTAAAAGCTCTAAAATACGTTGTTTTAATTTAGAGTGGGGCACATCCACAAAATCTCTTTTTCTTTGAATACCGTTTCTAATTCTAGCAAACATATCAGCAATAACATCCATATATTACCACCTCACCAACTGGATTTTCTTACTCCGGTAATTTCACCGCTTAAAGCCATCTCTCTAAAACAAAGCCTACACATGTTAAATCTCCTTAAAAATCCTCTAGGTCTTCCACATATTGGGCATCTATTTTTTTGTCTAGTGGCGTACTTAGGAAAATGCTTCAAATCCTTTACAACTTTTGCTTTTCTAGGCATATATCCTCCTTAATAAGCTCTTATCGGCAATCCAAGTAAAGCTAACAAATACAAGGCTTCTTCGTCAGTTTTTGCGCTTGTATTGATAAGAATATCCATACCTCTTATGGCATCTACTTTTTCGTAATCTATCTCCGGAAACACTATCTGCTCTGATAGACCAAAAGCATAGTTTCCTCTACCATCGAAAGATCTAGGGTTTAGGCCTTTAAAATCCTTCACACGAGGTAACGCTACGGATATCAGCTTATCCAAAAAGTTCCACATCCTGTCCTTTCGTAAAGTAACTTTTAAACCTATTGGAAGTCCTTTTCTTAGTTTAAAAGAAGCCTCTGATTTTTTAGCTTTTCTAACAGAAGGATGTTGACCTGTTATTAGCTTTAAATCTTCCATAGCTCTATCCAAATTTTTTATATCGCTTATGGCTTCTCCTACACCCATATTTACCACTATCTTTATTATCCTTGGAACTTCCATTGGGCTTTCGTAATTAAACCTTTCCATCAATCTAGGTACAACAACTTTTTCAAATCGCTCTTGCAATCTTTGTTTTTGCTTTACATCTGTAGACATAAGTCTTACCTCTTCACCTTATTTTTCTCATAAACAAGATCTATATTTTCATTACACTTTTTACAATATCTATATTTTCTAACCACGCCGTCTTTCTCTTCTATTCTAAAGCCTACTCTCGTAGGTTTTTCACATTTTGGGCATACAAGCATCACCTTAGATATAGGCATAGGAAGCTCTATCTCGTATATACCGCCTTCTCTTCTTCCTTCTATAGCCTTAACGTGCTTTTTAGCTACGTTGATGTTTTTAACAATTACTTTACCACTTTTACTATCTAAAAATTCAACAGTGCTTATTTTACCTCTGTCTTTACCAGCTAATACTTTTACTTTATCGCCTCGTTTTATCTTAAAAGCCATTATACAACCTCCGCAGCCAAGGAAGCAATCTTGGTAAAACCTCTATTTCTGACTTCTCTTGCTATAGGTCCTAATATACGAGTACCAAGGGATTCACCATACTGGTTTAGCAGTATGACAGCGTTATCATCAAATTTTATATAAGAACCGTCGCTTCTTTTTAGCTCTTTAGCAACTCTCACTACCACAGCCCTATAAACTTTACCTTTTTTAGCTGCACCATTTGGGGTTGCTTCTTTAACAGTTACCGTTACTACATCTCCAACGCTAACATACTGCCTTAGAGCATAAGGTATACCTATTATCTGCACCTTTTTTGCTCCAGAATTATCAGCTACATTCAAATAACTCTGCCTCTGTATCATAAGCTCTCTCCTGAATAAAGCATTCTAAAACGAATATTATAGCATAATTTATCTAAGACTGCAAAGAAGAATTTTTAGATAAAATTTTAACTACTACCCATCTTTTTGTTTTGGATATCGGTCTAGTCTCTCTAATAAGCACAACATCGCCAATAGAGCAAGCATTCTCTGGATCGTGAGCATGGAATTTGGTAGATTTTATAACTCTTTTGCCGTACAATGGATCTGGCATTTCTCTATTTACTTTTACAACTACAGATTTGTCCATCTTGTTGCTAACAACAATGCCTTTAAACTCTTTTCTCTTCTGATGCCACTTTTTCTCTTTCATACTGCTTGGCCTCTCTTCTTTTCGTTTATCACCGTCAAAATCCTTGCTATATCTCTCTTGGTATCTCTTATTTTAGAAGGCTCTTTAAGACCTTCAATCTTTTTTGTAATACGGAGTTTAAACAACTCTGTCTTCAGCTCTTTGAGTTTAGCCTCGAGCTCTTGTATACTTAACTGACGAAGATCTTTAGCCTTCATACGCTTATACCTCCTGCCTTAACAAGCCTTACCTTTATAGGCAACTTAGCAGATACTTTCCTAAAGGCTTCTTCGGCCATATCTTGAGGTACATCTGAAAACTCAAACATTATTCTACCAGGCTTTACAACAGCTACATAACCTTCTGGATCACCTTTACCACCACCACCTCTAACTTCTGCAGGTTTCTTAGTATATGGCTTATCTGGAAAGATTCTAATCCATACCTTTGTACCTTTTCTTAGATTTCTCACCAAAGCTATACGAGAAGCTTCTATCTGCCTTTGAGTAATCCAGTGGCTTTCCAACGCTTGAATACCATATTCTCCAAAAGCTACCTGATTTCCTCTAAAAGATTTGCCTTTTAAAGTGCCTCTTTGAGTTTTTCTATACTTTTGTCTACTAGGTTGTAAAAAAGACATTTCCTTATACCTCCTTTGCTTGGCTTACAAGGTCTTCTTCTATCTTTTTCATTATCTCTTCTTTTCCACCTTTTAGTATATCGCCTTTGTAAATCCACACTTTTATACCTAAAATACCGTATTTAGTATAAGCAGTAGCATAGCCGTAATCTATATCAGCTCTTAGTGTTTGCAAAGGCATCCTACCTACCAAGAACCATTCAGCTCTAGCCAAATCAGCACCACCTATTCTGCCCTTTACTTGAACTTTTATACCTTTTGCACCGCTTTTAATAGCGTTGTCTATGGCCCTTTTCATGGCTCTTCTATGAGATACACGCCTTTCAATTTGAAGGGCTATATCCTCGGCCACAAGTTGAGCATCGAGCTGCGGTACTCTAACTTCGTCTACGCTTAAGCTTATGTCTTTATTTTTAACGATTCTTTCCAAATCATTTTTTAATTGGTCAACTTCAGCACCCTTTCTACCAATTATTATACCTGGTTTAGAGGATAAAATCCTTACCCTTATCTTCTCTCCTGATCTTTCGATAGTTACTCTCGATATACCAGCTGATTTATATCTTTCTTTAATATATTTCCTAATAACAATATCTTCATGTAAGGTATTTGGATATTCTTTTTTAGAAGTACACCACTTGCTTAACCAATCCTTTGTAACCCCTATTCTAAAACCTATCGGATGAGTTTTTTGACCCATTACTTAGCCTCCTCAGTAGCTTCTTGCAACTCTCCTAAAGCGATAGTAATATGAGATGTATTTTTTCTCATCATAGTGGCCCTACCATGAGCTCTTGGCATCCACTTTCTAAACATTATACCCTTATCAGCTTTCGCTTCTAATATCACCAATTTCGTAGGATCAATACCCTTTTGCTCAGCGTTTGCTATAGCACTCTTTAAAACATTTTTTATTATAACAGCAGCTTTCTTGTTCATAAAACTAAGCTGGTACATAGCATATTCTACTGGTTTTCCTCTTAAAAGCCTCAAAACTTGGGAAGCTTTAAGGGGAGAAATCCTAGCGTTTTTATGAACAGCCTTACTTACCACTTCCATACTCATAATCTATACCTCACTTCTTCTTTACCACTTTAGCAGATTTATCTGGGTGCGATCTAAAAGTCCTAGTAGGAGCAAATTCTCCCAACTTATGACCCACCATTTCTGGGGTTATATATATGGGTACAAAAGTCTTACCGTTATGAACAGCTATGGTATGGTTAACAAACTCGGAAATTACTTGGCTATCTCTAGAATACGTCTTAACCACTTTTCTATCACCGGTTTGATTCATTTTTCTTATTGTCGCCCATAGCTTTGGATCCACCCAAGCTTTTTTGTTTACAAAAGCCCTAAATTCATCCCAAATTTCTTGATATCTCTTCTTGGCGTTTTCTATAAGCTCATCGTTGTTAGAAAACTCAACTTTTCTAACCTTTTTGTAAGCTTTTTGAGCTTTTTTATAAAGTTTCAAAAATGTATCTAAATCCTCTATCAATTTGTTTCTTTTATTCCAAGCACCTCTAAAGCCCATTATACCTTACCTCCAGCGTTCCTCTTGGATATTATGAATCTATCAGAATATCTCTTTCCTCTCTTGGTTTTATAACCTTTAGTTTTCCAACCCCAAGGAGATTCTGGGTGCTTACCTTTGGTTTTACCCTCACCACCACCGTGTGGGTGATCTACTGGATTCATAGCTGTACCACGAACGTTTGGCCTCATACCTAACCATCTAGCTCTACCAGCCTTTCCAAGTTTAACAAGCTCGTGCTCAGCCAAACCTACAACACCTATAGTAGCCATACATTTATCATTTACAAGTCTTACCTCACCAGAAGGCAAACGCACTTGAGCATAGCCTTCTATTTTACCTATCACTTGAGCTGATAAACCAGCAGCTCTTACAAGCTTTGCACCTCTACCGGGATTTAACTCTATGTTATGGATAAAAGTACCAACTGGGATAAAGCGCAAAGGCATAGCATTACCAGGCTTTATATCTGGAAGCTCCTTCCCTTTAATAGCATCTTCATAGCTTATAGAAACTACCGTATCCCCTACGCTAAGTTTGTCAGGCCATATTATGTACCTTTTCTCACCGTCTTTATAATGAAGCAAAGCTATACGAGCGCTTCTAAATGGGTCATACTCTATGGAATAAACTTTTGCTGGTATAAGACTCTTATCTCTTTTAAAATCTATCAAACGATACCTTATCTTGTTACCAGCACCTTTCCACCTGGAAGTAATTTTACCTTGCTGTCTACTTCTACCTAAAGCCCTTTTGTAATAATAAGTAAGGCTTTTTTCCGGTTCTCTTCTGGTAAGCTCAGAATAATCATAAAGTATAGCGTGTCTTTGCCCATTTGTCACAGGTTTTAACTTTCTTACACCCATATATATAACCTCACAAACTCATAAGATCTATTTTTGAATTCTTATCAAGGGTAATGATAGCTTTTTTATAACCTCTTGTGGCACCATAGACTCTGCCTCTTCTTGTTATCGTCCTTTTTACCCTTGGTCTTGCATAAAGAGTGTTAACAGCTTTCACTTTTACTCCAAACAGCTTTTCCACGGCATGCTTTATTTCATGTTTATTGGCATCCTTATGAACTTCAAATACATATTTGTTTAAATCTTCCATCAATCTATTTGTCTTTTCAGTGATTATAGGGCGTATAATAACTTCTTCAGGTGCTCTCATAAACTTACCCTCTCATAAATTTTTTCCAAGGCTCCTTGCTCTATCAACAAAGCATCAGCCCAAAGAATATCGTAAACATTAAGGCCTACAACAGGTAAAACTTTCGTGTTTGGTATATTCTTAAAGCTCTTAGAAACAACATCGTTTTGATCTTTTGTTACTACCAAGACTTTTTTATCAGATAGACCTTTTTCTTTTAAAAGCTCAAAAGCCATCTTAGTCTTGGGCTTTTCTAAAGAAGATAACAAAGATTCCAATACATAAATAGAATTATTCTTAGCTTTTGTGCTAAGAGCCATAGCAAGAGCTATTTTTCTATATTTTTTAGATAGCTTGTACTCATAATCTCTAGGCTTAGGCCCATGCACAACACCGCCACCAACAAATATATTCGCTGAGCGAGCACCGTGTCTAGCATTACCAGTACCTTTTTGAGGCATTATCTTCTTTTTACTACAGTTTACCTCGGATCTGGTTTTTGTGGAATGAGTACCTTGCCTTCTTTTAGCAAGCTGCCATCTAACCACATCCCACAAAATATGCTTCTTAGGTTCTACGTTAAAAACATCGTCTCTTAGTTCTACACCATTTACCAACATATCACACTTCCTGCCTTAAAAGATTTGATGATATAAACGACAAACGCTCCTGCTTCCTTTGAGCTTTCTTTCTAAAGGCGATATGACTCTTTTCAATATATAAAATTCCATCTTTATGGCCAGGCACAGAACCCTTCACAAGAATAATTCCCTTGTCCTTTAAAACATCCACAACCAAAAGGGCTTGTACCCTTATAGTTTCGTTACCATGCCTTCCGGCCATTCTCTTGCTCTTCCAAACTCTACCAGGATCAGTACGATTTCCCACAGAACCCACAGCCCTATGATATCTGTGACCGTGAGACTTTGGAAAACCACCAAAATCCCATCTTTTCATGGTGCCTGTAAAACCCCTACCTTTTGATCTCCCAACTACATCCACCAACTCACCAGGTGAGAAAATATCAACACCTAACTCCTGACCTAATGTAAAACCAGAAATATCATCTACTCTAAATTCTTTTAAATATTTTAAAGGTGTTAAATTGGATTTCTTAAAATGACCAACCATAGGTTTTTTAAATCTACTTTGCTTTAAAGGAATACTACCTACTTGCACAGCATTATAACCGTCTGTTTCGGAGCTTTTAATATAAACCACATAGTTAGGTTCTACTTTAATAGCTGTTACTGGAATAGCAGTACCATCATTTAAAAAAACTCTCATCATTCCAAGTTTCTTACCTATAAGACCTATCATATCCTCAACCTCTCATCTTAACTTCAATGTCAACACCAGCTGGAAGACTTATCTCCATAAGAGATTCTATAGTTTGTGGTGTAATCTTTACTATATCCAGCATTCTTTTGAACTCTCTAATCTCAAAATGCTCTCTAGATTGATCAAACTTATGAGGTGAGCGCAAGACCGCCCAGCGCCTTCTAGAAGTAGGCAAAGGAATCGGCCCCTTCACGGAGCTTCCCGTTCGTTTAACTGTTTCCACTATTTGCTTGACAGATTGATCCAAAAGTCTATAATCGTAAGATTTAAGCTTTATACGTATTTTATCTTGCTCCATACTAACTTCCTCACTCTATAATCTTTGTGACAACACCAGCACCTACTGTTCTACCACCTTCTCTTATGGCAAATCTAAGACCTTCTTCCATAGCAACAGGGTGTATTAGCTCTACTTCTAGCTCTACGTTATCACCAGGCATTACCATTTCTTGACCTTCTGGAAGTTTTACCACTGTACCTGTTACGTCAGCAGTTCTTATGTAAAATTGTGGTCTGTAGTTTAGGAAGAATGGAGTGTGTCTACCGCCTTCTTCTTTTGATAGTACGTATACTTGGGCTTTGAATTTTCTGTGTGGGGTTATAGAACCTGGTTTTGCTAAGACTTGACCTCTTTCTACTTGG
>NZ_JBMFST010000007.1:0-36568 GCF_049967395.1 Hydrogenobaculum sp.
GCCTTTCAGACTGGAAATCCAGCATATGTAAAAGTTGGTATACCACATCAAAATAGAGATCTCTCTTTTTATATGAAATGTAGTATTTTTTCAAGTATTAGAGATGATGAGATAGTACTTATGTCAGAGTCTTTAGTAGAGGTGCCACCCTTTTTAAAAAGAGCAAGCGTAAGAGTAGAGTTTGATTCCAAGCATAAAGCTTATGCAAAGTTGTGCCTTGAGGACTTTGACGAATGTTTTTCAAACCTCTCGTTAAAAAATATTAGCGAAACTGGTTTTGCTATAAAAATAGAAAAAGATGAAAACAAAGATCACATATTAGACAAGATAAAAGATTTAGCAAAAAAGGATAACGTCTTTGATGTTGAGCTTTATATAGATAGCAATATTGTTAGGGGTAAAGCTAGTTTAGTAAATATATACGAAGAAGAGGACGAGCTATACGCTGGCTTTAAAATGTCTGTAGATAGGAAAGATGCTATAAAGCTAAGCTCCATTATCATGAAGCTTCAACAAGAGATAATACAAGAAATAAAATCTCTATGAAAAAAAATGTATTTTTTTTATTTTTAATTGTATCTTTTGTAGTTAGCTCTTGCTCTAAAAAACCTTTCAACAACGAATGCATGTCAAAACTATATCAAGGTGATTTTAGGTTGGCAGTGTTTGAGGGCCATAACGAACTTCTAAAAAATCCCAAAGACCCAGCAGCGAGCCTTTGTCTTGGTATAATGAGTGAGATAAACGGAGACTATCAAGATGCTGTAGTATTTTTAAAAAATGCTCTAGACAACACAAAAGACATAACGATGATGTCTGAGGCAGAAAGCTATCTTTGTAGGGTTTTTGCTATGAGCGGCGATATAAATAAAGCTACAACACATTGCCAAAACGCCATGAAATATAACCCTACAGGTGATGCTCTTGCTTTAGCCTTAGAGTCTCAGGGCTTTTTGGAAAGCGCTAAAAACAACTATCAAAAGGCTATAGAGTTTTTTGACGATGCATTAAAACATGCCAAGTCAGATTTTGTCAAATCAGATATAATGGCTTTAGAAGGGCTTGCGTACTATCACATAGGAAATCTTGATAAAGCCAAAGAAATTTTAGAAAAAGCTCAGAAGCTTGCAAAAAAATCAAAAAATCACGACGCAAGAGCTATAGCACTGCTTTCTTTGGGAGAGATTGCAAGGGAAAACAAAGACTATAAAAATGCACTTACATTACTATCAGAAGGTTATCAAGAGGCTTTGAAAGCGGATGACAGCTATTGGGAATCTATGGCTTATGCGTATCTTGGATTTTACTATAAGGATGTTGGAGATAATATAAAGGCAAGAGCCTATATCCAAGGAGCCATAGAGTATCTAAATCAAATTCACGCAGATAAAGAGGTCCAGTATCTACAATCTTGGTTAAATGGACTACAATAAATTAAAGATTTTCCTTAGGCTATTAAGGGTAAAACAATATACCAAAAATCTCATGCTTTTTATACCTATAGTGTTTGCAAGAGAGATTTTTCATACAAAGCCCTTTTTTCATACAGCACTTGCTTTTTTAGGCTTTTGCCTCATAACATCATCCACCTATATACTAAACGATATCATAGATGCTCCAAAAGACAGGCTTCATCCCAAGAAAAAAAATAGGCCCATAGCAAAAGGAGATATTTCTATTAAAACTGCATCTGTTGTGGGTATTTTTTTGTTTGTGGTTGGTTCTATGCTTGTAATAAAAGCCTCTATACTGGCTTTTGGCATGTCTATGGTGTATGTGTTAAATAGCTTTGTTTACAGCTTTTATTTTAAGAAAAAGCAACTTTTTGATGTGTTTTTCATAGCCTTTGGGTTTTTGATAAGAGTATACATAGGCGCTTTTGCATCGTCTGTGGATGTGTCGCCATATCTATTTTTAGATATGTTTTTCATAAGCCTTTACCTTGGTTTTGGTAAAAGAAGATATGAGCTATTTACAATGGAAGAAAAAAGCCAAGATTTTAAAGAGGTTTTAAAGTATTACAGCGTTTATTATCTTGATCAGCTTATGGTAATATCCGCTACGCTGTCTCTTGGAATATATGCTATGTATACTCTAAGTGTACCCAGTAAAATATTCTTTTACAGCGTTATAATAGCCACTTTTGGTATATTTAGGTATTATCATATAACGCACAATTTAAAAAGTGGGGAGCCTTCAGAAGAGCTTTTAAACGATAAACTCATACTCCTTAGCGCTGTCTTGCTTGTTTTGTACGACGGAGTTATCCTATACTTTCATTTTTAAAAGCCAGATAAAGAAGATTTTAAAATACCGTTTAACTCATCAAGGGCTTTTATAGTAGAGGGTTTTAGGCTTTTATTGATGTATTGAACAGCTTTTGGGTTAAAATAAGAAATAAAAGTTTTGTTAGATTTTTGGTATATCACAATCCTACAAGGGGCAAAAGCTCCTATATCTTTGAAATCGCTGAGTATATACCTTCCCCATTTGGCGTTGCAAGAGTAAAGTATATCCACATTCTTTGTTTGATATTCATGAGGCACTGTCATATCGTTTGATTCTAAAGAGCTTTTTATGAATGTAGTAGCATCTTTAAAATCCATGTTGTAAGGCATATTTACAAACAACGGCAAACTCTGATATGATGAATGTTTTGATATTTTAAACTTCAGATCTTTTAGTATTGTATTTTGAATTTTCTTCAAAGTATTTAGGCTTTTAGCATCAGCGCCTGTCAAAAGACCAACGTAATATATATTTGGTATCACTATGTAAGATTTGCCGTTTTCTTTGTAAGTTAACACGCTAAAGGGTACCGCGTTGCCAAGAAGAGGGTTTTTTGAGAGAAGGGCATCTGTATATTTTGTATTATAGATATATACTTTATAAGGTATAAAGTTTTTGTCGTAGGCTTCCATAGTTTTTTGTATATCAAAAGTGTATAAAAGCTTAAAATCCTTGTTTAGATTTTTCACATAAGAGCTTGGAGCTACTTCTTTAAAGTAAAGTGGGCTACTAGCCCACGATAATCCTACCAAAATCCCAACACCAAACAATATTTTCTTCATAAACACTCCTTATGTGGTAGTGTAATTGTACGGCTCGTCCAATACTTTGAAAAGGTTTCTTGGATTTGTAGTTATCTCTATGTGTCTTTTGGATTTTATATAGTTTATCAAAAGATCATAAGCAGGTATTGGTTTTGCATCTTGGACCAAAGTACCTATCTTATAAAGCTCACCACCGTAAGTGGCTGCTACGTACTCTTTGTTTGGGTCTAGGTCTTTGCCGTTTATTTTGATGACTTGAAATCTTTTGCCCTCTGGCTCATTTATCTTTATCTCGTAGTATACATTTTTGGAAAGCCTTGGCATATCACCACCTTGTTGATATATAGGGTTTGGATTAAAGACGTTGTCCGCCATGTCCTCTAAAAGGGATTTTATTTGAGAGCCCTTTAGTTTAAACACATAGACATGTGGATATGTGATGGCGGTAAAATCGTATACATCGTTTATGGTAATGTCTTGACCAGGAAGTAGCGTAGCACCCCATCTATAACCTGGTGAAAACACTATATCTATACCGTGATAGTAATCCATTATGGCATCGTTGGCAAGCTCATCAAAGGTGCTGTAAAATGTATCTCTTTTGTATATCAAAGAAGATGTGGTGCCTATCTTTGTATTTAGCTTTTCATCGTATGGTTTAAAATACTCTTGAAGAAGTTTTTCCGAATCTTCATCCTTTGGCACTATATTTGTAGCCACTGGTATAAGCTTAAAGGATACATCTTCCAACCTTCCTTTAGAAGCCTTTAAGTCTATGCGCCCTACAAACTTACCGTGAGAACCTGCCACTACTACATATGTATTGTTGTACCTTAATACCTTTGGCGTTATATCGTGAGTGTGTCCACTTATTATGATGTCTATACCGTGTACATATTTAGTGAGTGCTATGTCAAGAGGCAATCCGTCGTGAGATTGGAGTATTACAACATCTACTCTGTGTTTATCCCTTAGTTCGTTTACATACTTTTGCATAGAATCCATATTTATACCAAAGGTCCAGCCTTCTACAAACTTAGCTGGGTTTGATATAGGAGTGTATGGAAATGAATTGCCTACTATACCTATTTTTACACCGCCTATTTCTTTAACTACATATGGTTTAAAGGGAAGCTCTCCAAACTCATCTTGGATATTTTGAGATATAAACTCTCCTTTAAACTCCTTTATACGTTTTAAAAACTCTTCCTTTCCAAGGGTAAAATCCCAATGCCCCACAAAAAGGTCGTAGCCCACAAGGTTCATCCAGTCCAACATGGATTTTCCTTTGGTAAAAAGGGTAATGGCTGATGTGGTAAGAGTATCGCCGTTGTCCAATATAAGACAGTTTTCCTTACCTCTTTCATGGACTATATCTTTTATTATGCGGGCTATATGAGAAGTCCCACCCATTATGCCGTATTTGTGTGCAAGCTCTATAAAATGCACGTTTGTATCAAAATAACAGTCAATAGTATCTGGCTTCAAGCCGTAAAACTTTAGGAACTCATAACCTGCTATAAACCCAGGTGTACCGGCTAAGTTTTTAGGACCTACCAAATTAGCAGGCTCTCTGAAATAAAGAGGTTTCATATGTCCATGGGTATCTGTGGTAAATATAATACTAGCTTTACCAACTGGTCTAAAACTCATCAAATCGTCGTAAGTTAGCTTGTTTACTTTTGCCACAGCGCTTATGGGATCTGTAGCTATTCCAACTCCTATTACACTAAGAAGCTCTAAAAAGTCTCTTCTTGTAAGGTTCATAAGTTAACTCCTTAAGAAAGCTCTAAACTAAAGTCGTGTTCAAAGCTTTTACCGTGATTGTCCGTAAACACCATCTTTACGGTGCCTGCTTCTTCCGCTTTAAAATCAAGACCAAATATTGGATTAGAAGATACACCAGGTCCATTGTGTATTGTGGCTATTTTTTTGCCATTTAAAGATATGTCTATCGTAGTTATATAGTTTGCCGGTATAAGTTTGCCAGTTTTTGGGTCTTTTATGGTACCCGGATCCATTGGATGCTTTACTAAAAACATAAGCTTTGCCACATCGCCTTTTTTAGGTTTGTTTGGTATAACTCTTACTATTACTGGTACGCTCATAAAACCTCCTTTTTAATTATCCACAACCACCTACTGTTACCTTTGTAAATTTAAAATCTCCTACCAAAGATCCGTCTTTTAAAAGCGCAATACCTCTTACATATGAACTTTGAGCCATCCTTATGGGCACTTGGAAAAAGGCTTTACCGCTAAGAGGAGTAAGCTCTATATAAGATATATGGGGATCTGGGTTTTCATCCACAAATATATGAAGGGATTTTATATCCTCTATGGGATAATCTGCTTCTACAGACACTGGAACGTGAAGTCCGTTTTCTGCTATAGTAGGAGAGCTTAACTTTACCTTTGGGTCTTGTTTTACGTCTTTTAGGCTTTTACCAAAAACTTTCTGAAGGGATTTTTCTATCTTCTCCAAACTCTTTGCATCTTCTTGTGGTGTTGCTGGAGCGCCAATAGATAAAATAGGAACTTCAAGAATAGGGGCTAAAGCTAGTCCAAGCCAAGCACCGGTACCAAGTTTGAACAACTCTCTTCTGTCTAACATGAAAGACCTCCTTTTTTAGCGTTTAGACATACGTAGTTTAAGGTTTTTAAAAATTGATTTGGATTCATATCTCCAAAGGCTTTAAAGATAACGCTGTTTGTCTTTGGATTTATAAATACCGAAGTAGGAGTGCCAAAGATTCCAAACCTCCTACCCAATTTCTTACCACATTTAGAATTCAAATCGATGCTAGATACCACAAAATGTGTATCCATAAAGTTTGACACGTTTTGATTGGACAAAGTAAACATCTCCATATGTTTGCAATCTTCGCAGTTGTTTTGGTAAAAATAAACCATAAGAGGTTTGTTTTGGGCTTTTGCTATAGCTAGTCCGTTTTTAAAATTGTACCAAGCACCAAAAGTTAGATAAGGTATTGTAAATAAAAGCACTATAAACTTCTTCATGGTCTTACGTAAGCGTACCCTTCATGCTCTAACTTTGCAATTTCAAGTATGCCAGCGGGTACCACTTTTGCAAAGCTTACCACATCCTTAGGTGATAGGTGGTAGGCGTTTAACGATTCATGGCATACTCTAAAATGCACCACACCTTCTTGTTGATAAGCTTGGAGCTGCATTTGAATATCCATAAGGTTGTTGGCAAGTTTTGTATCTTTTGCGAAAGGGGTATTGTCAAGGCTGTTTAGCATATACTTTATAGCAGGCCCGTAAAAGACCAAATAAAGCTGTAAGTTTTTGGGATTGTTGCCGGTGTTGTGGGTAAGATTCCTAAGGTTGTTCATGATAAATTGAAACTTAGCATCACTACCAGTATGCACATCAAAGACGATCTTAACTGGATTTGCCAAAGCAACAGTGCTTGCTATCATAAAAGCTACAATACCTTTCTTCAACATAAAACCTCCTTAAAAGTAAGTATATTATAAAAAAATAAAAACGTTGTGAACTTAATAAACTATTTGAAGCTGTAATGTATAATCTACAAAGTTCTTACCACAGCCGCCTTTTGAAGGATTGCCATTTATACATTCGGCATTCTTTACCACGGTATTTGGATTTACAAAATCAGCGCCCAAAGATATTTTAGCAGCCTGACCCGCTATATAGTAATTTAAGTATACCGATAAATTATCTATCTTACCATCTTGGTAAGAACCATTTGGAGGTTTTGATATGTTGTTTGGATTGGGAGATACTGCACCATTAGGAGCTACTGCATACACATTTTTATTTGTATAAGATTCGTATCTTAAAGCCAGCGCTGGTTTTCCTACAAGTATACCACGAACTCCTATAAACCTATCGTACAACCACTGAGTTTGGAGATAGTATCCATCTGATTCGGGTTTGTTGCCGTATTTATCACCAAAGCCCAAGTCTTTATTTACTATATAACCAGCTTGAAACTGCGGGACAAAATTGCCAAGTTTATTTTCATAAAATATATCAACGTCATAAGCTTTTGATGTGACAGAAGATGCAGGTACCCCGGGACAGTTTGACGTGAGTAAGCCGTTGCATTCTCTTTTCTGCGTTTCATAACCTATGCCTATTTGTAGCGTTTTCTTATGCCCTAAGTAAGTATCTCTCATCATATAAGTTGGGTCTGATGAAAAGCCTAAAAATGTCGGCACAAACACAAGCCTAAAAGAGTATTTTAAATTGGGATTGTCAGTTTGATATACATTGCCGTTGTTGGATAAAGAGGTTTGATAATCGTACTTACCTTGACCTACCATGGCGTAGTATTTTAGCATACCTTTTGCCAGATTTCCCCAGATAGAAACTCCCATATCCCTAAACGCTGAAGTAACGCCTGGTTCTCCTTTTATACCTGGCAAAGACCCATAACCAAGCGGGAAAAATGGGTTTATGAAAGCAAGTGCTGGGGTGGTTTTATTATTTAAATTTATAACATCGTCTATGGGACCTATACCGTATCCATAATAACTTGGTATTACAAGGGTATAGAGTCCAGACAAAGATATCCTAGAAAACGGGTCTCTAAACTCTCCAAAGGTTATATTTAGGGCGTTGGAAGGGGTGAAACCTATATAAGCATCTTGCACTACCGAAGTTTGCACCGTACCCTGGTGGGGTCTTGCACTACCATCAAATCCCAAAGCGTTGTTGTCTGCAAAATCAAAAAAAGCACCAAACTGAATGTATTTGTTTATTTGACCTTCTATACCTATCCTTGCGTCTCTTACAGAAAAGTTTGTAGCGCTTTTAGTATTTTGAGAGACTTGACCATCGGATTGCGTCCATATTTGTGTCAAAAAGTTTAAGCTCATAAAAGAGGTCCTAGATCGTTTTAGGACTATGCCTTGTGTGGGTAAAAGTGGAAATATCCAAGCGCCGTGTGCTATGCTAGTTGCTAAAATAGACGCTAAAAGCACTTTGGCTTTTCTCATAAAAACCTCCTATCGTTAAACTTTAAATAATGTTAAGTCCTCTTCTTTTTTGTGTGTTAAGTTTTTATAATAACGTTAGTTTTTGATAATTATATCTATATATCAATATATTAGAATGAAATCTTTATATAAATTTTTTATCTAATAGCGATATAATTTTTATAGGAGGTGTTTTATGAGGAAGTTTGGCGTTGCTGTTGGTTTTCTTGTGGTTAGTTCTTTAGCTGTGGCCCAACCATATTATAGTGCTAATTACAGTAGTCAGAATCTTGGCGATTTTACATCTTATATGAAGCTTGATTATATGCATTTTACAGGTTCTCACATAAGCAGTTTCGATGGACCTTACCTTGGAGTTGGTGTGGATTGGAACTGTAGGCTTTTCAAAGTAGCTTATGGACAGCTAAAACCATCTTTACAGCTTGGTACAGGTAGAGCTTATGGGGATGGTTCTCATCTTGATTTTTCAAATATAGAGCTAAATATGAGATACATTTATCCTATAGGTCAAAATCTTTTTGCTGGTTTTGGTGCTGGTATAGGAGCAGCGGATGTGAAACTACAAGGGATGTCCTCTGGTATAGTAGGTACTATGCAAGGTTCTGGAGAGCTTGATGTTAAGATATCACCAAACGTTTACATAGGTGCTCAAGCAAAGTATCAATTTGCTTCAGAGTACAAAAACACCGGCATAAATCCTGATAACTATAGGCTTGGCATAAAGCTTGGTATGATGTTTTAGTCTTGCCAAACTATATATAAGATTTATATTGTTAGTATGAAGCTTTTAATGATAGACAATTACGATTCTTTCACTTACAACTTGGTGCAGTATTTTAACATATTGGGTCAAGATGTGGAGGTTGTGAAAAACGATGAAATAAAACCAGAAGATATAAAAGATATGGACATAGATGCTATAGTAATATCTCCAGGACCTTGTTCTCCAAAAGAGGCTGGTATATCTGTAGATGTAATAAAAATTTACAAAGACAAATATCCAATATTGGGGGTTTGCCTTGGGCATCAAAGTATAGGATATGCTTTTGGAGCTAATATAGTAAAAGCTAAAAGACTTATGCACGGAAAAACTTCTATGATATCCCATAACAACGATGGTCTTTACGAAGGTTTACCAAACCCCTTTAAAGCGGTAAGATATCATTCGTTGGTGATAGATAAAAATACGTTGTCAGATGAGTTTGTTGTAGATGCTGTGGCTGAAGATGGCGATATAATGGGCATAAGACATAAAACCCTTCCTATTTTTGGTGTGCAGTTTCATCCAGAGTCCATAGTTTCTGAACATGGGTTTGACATACTAAAAAACTTTTTAGAAAAAGCTAAATTGAGTTATAATAGAGTTTAAACGGATAGGAGGTTTGCATCATGAAAGGAGTTGCTCTTTTGTGGTTAACAACGCTAGTCATAGCAGTAGCTGAGGTAGCAGGTGCTATTTTGTGGCATGGGCAAGAACATTCTACTGTAACGTTTGGTTTTCTCATGGTGGTTGCAGCGGTTATAAACGGCATATGGGCAGGATTGGTAGTGCCTTTAGCCGCTAAAGATTGAGAGTTTGGAAGAACTTTTCTTAGAAGTAAAAAATCTAAGGAAAAATTACAACGGTTTTGAAGCTTTAAAGGGTATAAGTTTTGAAGTAAAAAAAGGCGAGATTTTTGGTCTTCTTGGTACCAACGGTGCTGGGAAGACTACTACTATAAAGATAATAGCAGGTATAATGCCTCCTACTTCTGGTGAAGTAAAAATTCAAGGTAAATCTATCCAAGAAAATCCTATAAAAATAAAAAGCCAAATTGGATACGTCCCTCAAGATATATCTATA
The DNA here is from genome assembly GCF_049967395.1 of Hydrogenobaculum sp. Taxonomy (NCBI): domain Bacteria; kingdom Pseudomonadati; phylum Aquificota; class Aquificia; order Aquificales; family Aquificaceae; genus Hydrogenobaculum; species Hydrogenobaculum sp. The sequence goes on from NZ_JBMFST010000007.1 coordinate 9,887, forward strand.
ATTCCCAGCCTTAGCGCTTACGAGAACCTAAGACTTATAGGAAAGCTTTACGGTGTTTCCAAAGAAAGAGTTGATTATATGCTAAAAGCTGTAAACTTATTCGATAGAAAAGATTCTTTGGTGCAAACGTTTTCCGGTGGTATGATAAGAAAGCTTGAGATAGCTATGGCGATGCTACACGAGCCAAAGCTTCTTCTTTTAGATGAGCCGAGCGTAGGTTTAGACCCAAACTCTAAGCTTAGTATATGGAATTTCTTAAAATCAAAAAAGCAGGATATGGCAGTTTTGATTACTACCCACGATATGAACGAAGCTGAGCGCCTTTGTGATAAAATAGCCATCATGAAGAAAGGACAGATAGTGGCACAGGGCACTTTAGAAGAGCTGAGGTATTTGGTGGGAGATAAAGATGCATCCTTGGAGGATATATTTATAAAACTTACTGGTGAGAATATAGAAGAGGATTACCAAGATATAAAATCTATAAGAAAAACAAGGAATATAGTCAAAAGGCTTAGCTAGATGTGGTTTTTGGCTTTTGCAAGAGGAAGTCTAGTGATTTTAGAAATAGAATTAAGAAAGATGATGCGTCAAAAAACTGATATACTTACAAGAGCTGTGCAGCCCCTTATCTGGATACTGCTTTTTGGTAATGTTTTTAAAAATATAAAAAACATGCCTATAAAAGGTGATTATCTTTCTTTTATGACACCTGGTATTTTAGCTCAATCTGTAATGTTTGTGTCGTTTTTTTACGGCATATCGTTGATATGGGATAAAGATCAAGGTCAAATAACCAGATTTCTTAGCGCTCCAATTCCTTACTCTTCCATTACTACCGGCAAAGCCATTTTTTCTGGTGTTAGATCTTTAGTGCAAGCTTTTTTAATAATGATACTCTCAAAAGCTATAAATATAAACATTTATATAAACTTTTACACTGTTTTCTTTTCGATTGTTGTTATCATGCTATCTGGTATATGTTTTGCCAGTTTTTCTATGCTTATAGCCTCGTTATTTAAAAATGTTGAGAGATTTATGAGCGTAATTCAAATAATCACCATGCCTATTTTTTTCTCCAGCAGCGCTTTATACCCTATATCTTTGATGCCAAGATGGTTAAAGGTTGTTGCATTTTTAAACCCTTTAACTTACTCTGTGGAGGGCCTCAGACTTTTGTTGTATAAAAATAGCGTTGGTATAGGCATACCTTTAGCGGTATTAAGTTTGTACAGCGTTGTTTTTTTGGTTTTTAGCGCTTTTTCTATAAAAAAGCTTGTAAATTGAAATCTCTTAACTAAATTGTTATGGTATAATGTTTAGGTAAGGAGAGGTGGCCGAGTGGTCGAAGGCGGCGCCCTGCTAAGGCGTTGTACGGTTAAAGCCGTACCGCAGGTTCGAATCCTGTCCTCTCCGCCATAATTAATTATTTGTGTTTTTGCTCAAACATCCAAGGCATCGGCCCGCAATAATATGGGTTTGAGTAAGGACAAGGTGGTGCATAAGGAGGTGGCGCGTACCCTCCCCAAAGTTCGTACAGGTTGCAACTTTTTAAATCTTTCCAAGACTGTGCTTGATCTACACACAACTCCATGTTTTGTAGCATATCTATTTTGTTGTGTATAACCTCTAGAAGATAAGCTTTTTCTTGATTTAACATCATGGTATCATCGGCATATGAAAATCTAAATCCTAAAAGCCAAATACCAACAGCTAAACCTATTTTTAAAAGTTTTCTCATATTAAAAACCTCCTATGTAAAAATTTAAGTATCTATTCATGAATATTTTATGAACAGTCTTGATTTATATAAAAAATGATATAATATAATCTTCTATGGAAAAGTATATAATGCTTATGGATATAGATAGATGCATAGGCTGCATGTCCTGTGAAGTGGCCTGCAAGCAGGAGAAAGGTCTTTTTCAAGAAGGACCAAGGCCTATGAAAGTGCTTCGCTTTGAGCATTATGAAGAAGATCAGATTTCTTATTTTATGCCTATGAACTGTTTTCACTGTGATGTAGCTCCTTGCGTATACGCTTGTCCTACTTCTGCTATGACAAAAAGAGAGGATGGTCTTGTATACGTTAGAGATAACCTTTGTATAGGTTGCAAGGCTTGTATAGTAGCCTGTCCATACGGAGCTATAGGTTTTAACCCAGAATCTGAAAAGGTTGTAAAATGCGATTTCTGCATGAACAGGCTGGAAAAGGGACTTTTACCCTCTTGCGTTGTAAAATGCACCACGAACTGTCTTTATTTTGTGAAAGTAGATTACCCAGTACCTCAAAAGCATATTTCAAAAAACTTTGATGTCTATAATGAATTTAGATTGCAAGAAGTATAATATTACAGATAACTCTAAAGAAGTAGATAAAAATACAATATTTTTTGCTGTAAAAGGAACTTCAAAAGATGGCCACGATTTTATAGATGAAGCTATAGAAAAAGGTGCTCCTTACGTTGTGGCTGAGCATGCCGACAAAGATTATAAAAACATTGTATTGGTAGAAGACTCTAAAAAGGCTTTTGGAGAATGTGTAAAAAAACATTTTGACAATCCAGATGAATCTTTAAAAGTTATAGGCGTTACGGGCACAAACGGCAAAACAAGCACCACGCATATTATACATGCTATACTTTCGCAAAAGTATAAAGGCGCAATAATTGGTACTATGTATTACAAGTTAGGAGATGAAATCATAGAGGCTCCAAACACAACCCCGGGGGTAAAAACTTGGTTTAATCTTTTGTCAAAAGCCAAAGAAAAAGGTCTTGATTTTGTATCGGCTGAAGTATCTTCTCACGCTTTAGACCAGTTAAGGGTTTATCCTACAAAATTTTTTGCCACAATTTTTACAAACCTTACCCAAGATCACCTTGATTATCATAAAACTATGGAAAATTATTTCAACGCCAAAAGAAGACTCTTTAAAGACTATCAATACGATGTATGTGTTATAAATATAGATGACGAATACGGCAAACGCTTATACGAAGAATTTAAAGATAAAGCCATAACTTATGGATACTCTAAAGATGCTCATTTACAGATAGAGTATTTTAATCAAGAAGACAAGCTTTTAAGCTTTTATTACAAAAATAAACGTTATACGCTAAAGACAAACCTTATGGGGGCTTTTCAAGCTTACAATATGAGTGCAAGCATACTTCTAAGCCTTTATATGGATTTTGATATAGAAGATATTCAAAATGGTCTTCTTTCTTTAAGCTCAATACCAGGAAGATTTGAAACTATAGATATAAACGGTGTTAAGGTGGTAATAGACTACGCACATACACCAGATGCTTTGGAGAAGCTTTTAAAGACTGCAAGAGCCATAACTAAAAGCCGCCTTATATGTGTGTTTGGTGCCGGTGGAAACCGTGATAAAACAAAAAGGCCAAAGATGGGCAAAATAGCTTCAGAACTCTCTGATATATCGATAATAACTTCCGATAATCCAAGGTTTGAAGAGCCAATGGATATTATCAAAGATATACTTAAGGGTATAGACTCATCTAAAGGGCCTATGATAGAAGAGGACCGTAGAAAAGCCATAGCTTTGGCTCTTGATATAGCAAAAGAGGGTGATGTGGTGGTGATAGCTGGCAAAGGACATGAGGATTACCAAGAGATAAAAGGAGTAAAATATCATTTTAGCGATAAAGAAGAGGTACTAAAGTATAAAATTAACACTTAGCATATAAACGCTGTATAATAATTTATATGGATGAGAAAACGTTAGCAAAAGAGGTTTATCAAAGGCTTTTAAAAGTATATAAAAACCCTAAGATAGACCTTGAGTTTGATAACCCTTTTGAGCTTTTAATAGAAACGGTTTTAGCGGCTCAAGAAAAAGACGAGAAGGTAAACAGCATAAGAAAGTCTTTCTTTTCAAAGTTTAAAGACCCAAAAGCGTTGAAAGAGGCCCCACTAGAAGATATAAAAGAGGCGATAAAATCTATAAGTTTTTACAACAAAAAAGCCGCTGCTATAAAAGAAATAGCTACTATTTTGGTAGACAAATACAATTCTAAAGTCCCAGACGAAGAAGATGAGCTTGTGAAGCTTCCAGGTGTTGGTAAAAAAACCGCCAACATGGTATTGGCAAACGCTTTTAAAAAACCTGCGATAGCGGTAGACAGACATGTGCATAGAATAGTCAATAGGCTTGGTCTTGATAAGAACAAAGATCCAGATAAAACCACAGAGCACTTAAAATCTCTCTTGGAAAAAGAACATTGGACAACGTTTTACCTTCTTTTGTTAAGGCATGCAAAAACCGTTTGCACTGCAAAAAATCCAAAATGCCTAGAATGCGTATTAAAAGATATTTGTGAAAGTTTTGGTAAGATAAAATGACAACCCTTATAGGCGTTTTTCTGGTGGGTGTGGTGATAGGATATCTAATAAACAAGATTACATCGTTGGTTGCCCTTATCCTTATAGTTTTTATAATAGTTGGATATTTCTTACCTGGAGCCCATTCTAACGTTTTTTACCATATTTTAGGGGATTTTTTCGACTTCGCTAAAAGCCAGATAATAAACAATAAATCAGAGTTTTTTGAACATAGTTCTTTGCATAAGTTTATAGATTTTAAGAATTTGAATATGGTAGTGTTTTTGATAGGTTTGGTGGTGGGGTTTAAAGTAGGTTAATGCAACAAAGTTTTGTCATAGTATTCTTTGGAATTATTTTAGCGGCTATACTTATACCTCTACCAGCTTTTTTGTTAGACATACTCCTTGCTTTTGCCATAGGTTTTTCTTTGGTGGTGCTTATTTTGGTGCTAAATATAAAATCTCCTTTAGAGCTTTCTTCGTTTCCTTCCATACTTTTAATAGGTACTTTGTTGAGGCTATCTTTAAACATAGCTGCAGCCCGTAGGATACTTCTTTACGGTAACGAAGGACCTTCTGCTGCGGGGCATATTATAGAAGCTTTTGGAAGGTTTGTAGTGGGTGGCGATGTGGTTGTAGGGCTTATTATATTTCTTATTTTTATCGTTATAAACTTTGTGGTTATTACAAAGGGTGCTGAGAGGGTATCGGAAGTGGCGGCTAGATTTACACTGGATGCGATGCCAGGTAAACAGATGAGCATAGATGCGGACTTAAACGCTGGGCTTATAAACGAGCAAGAAGCAAAGCAACGGAGAAAAGAACTAGAAAAAGAAGCTGCATTTTACGGTGCTATGGACGGTGCTTCTAAATTTATAAGAGGTGATGTGATGGCGGCTATCATCATACTCTTTTTAAGTATAATTGGCGGTTTAGTGGTAGGTATAGTGATAAAGGGTATGGATTTTCAAGAGGCAATAAAAAATTATACGCTTCTCACTGTAGGTGAGGGTCTCGTATCTCAAATGCCCGCTTTGATACTGTCTGTTTCTGCTGGTATACTTACTACGAAATCTTCTACAAAAGAGGAAGAGCTTAGTAGCGCTATATATATGCAGTTTACCAAAGATCCAAAAGTCCTCTTGTTTGGCGCTATAGCGTTGGCTGTTATAGGTATAATGCCGGGTTTGCCAAAGATACCATTTTTTATAATGGCTATAATCCTTGGAGGTCTTTATTTTTATATTCAACAAAATCTTAAAACTCAGAAAACTGTTGAAATACAAAGGGCTTTAGAGCAAGAGAAAGCGCAAAAGATGGCTCCTCAAGCTCAAAGAGAGGAAGACTTTCTACCGCAACCCGATCCAATAACGTTGGAAGTAGGTTATGGACTTATACCTTTTGTTGATGAAACCCAAGGAGGAGATCTAACATCTCGTATTAAAACCATAAGAAGACAAATAGCTGCTGAATATGGTGTAATTATACCGCTGGTGCATATAAGAGACAATATGAAGCTTTCGCCTAACCAATATAGAATACTTATAAGGGGTGTGGAAGAGGATTCCTATGAGGTGATGCCGGGATTTTTGTTGGCTATAGACCTTGGCAACGTCAAAGAAAAACTAACAGAGGGAAAACCTACAAAAGACCCTTCTTTTCATCTTCCAGCTTTTTGGATAACCCAAGAACAAAAGGCAAAAGCTACAAAGCTTGGATATATGGTAGTAGATATATCCACCGTAATAATAACGCATCTTTCTGAGGTAATCAAACGAAACCTTTACATAATAATAGGTAGAGCTGAGATTATAGATTTGGTGGAAAAGCTTTCTCAAAAGTATCAGAAGGTTATAAAGGATATAATACCTGAGAAAGTGTCTTACTCTGTGCTTCATAGGGTTGTTCAGAGTCTTCTAAAAGAAAACGTGCCAGTCAACGACATGGTAACTATAATAGAAACTATAGGTGATTATATAGATAGGGTCAACGATATTGAGCTTTTAGTGGAATTTGTAAGACAAAAGCTTTCAAAGCATATAACAAAGCGTTTTATGAAAGATAACACTCTTTATGTGATTGCGTTTTCTCCTAGGGTCGAAACCAAGTTGAACTCTTATATAAGAGAAAACAAAGAGGAGGAGTTTTTAGACCTTTTAATAAATAGACTTCAAAGAAACATAGCGGAGAATATGAAAAAGTTTGCAGAGTTTCAGGCTCCACCTGTGCTTATTACATCGCCAAACATAAGAAGGTTTGTAAGAAAAGCTTTAGAAGGATACTTGCCACAATTAAACATAATAGCTTATAATGAAATAGATAAACAGGTAAATATGAAGGTGCTTGGTGTGGTAGATGAAAATTAAAAAAATTTTGGTGGACTCCTTACAAGAGGCTATAGAACTAACGAAGACTATGTATGGAGATAAAGCCACCATTATGTCCACAAAGGTAGTAAAAACCAAGAAATGGTTATTTTTTTCTACAAACAAACTAGAGGTTACAATAGGTATAGCAGATGACGAGGATTTCCAGTCGCATTTTAACAAAGAAAAGGAACTATATACAGAGATAGAGCAAATAAAAACTACTTTAAAGGACGTGGTAAATGTTGTTAAGAATGTAAAACAAGAGCCCCCTCAACAAACGCAAACTCCTAAACCGCAATATCAATCAAACGATGACTTTTCACTTAGGGCCATGAACCTTGCCACCAAGCTCATAAACATGGGTGTTGAGCAAGATATAGCTAAAAAAATTCTTGAAGATTCTTGTGGTTTTGACATAAACATAAATAGGCTTGACTTGAAATACGAAGATGATTACGAGTCTTTAAAAGAGGGCTTGTCTAAAAATATTTCTTTAAAAGCCTTAGACTTTAGTAAAAGTATTTTAAGTATATTGGCTTTGGTGGGTCCTACCGGCGTTGGTAAAACCACCACCATAGCAAAACTTGCCTATATGTATAAGACACAGGGTTTTAAGACTGGTGTCATAACACTAGATAGTTATAGGACAGGCGCTGTGCAACAGCTTCAGTCTTACGTAAGTCTTTTGGAGATGCCTCTTAGAGTGGCAGATACACCTCAAAAGTTAAGAGAGTGTATAGGCGAGTTATCGAGCCTTGACATTATATTTATAGATACAGCTGGAAGGAGTCAATACGATTCTATAAGATTAAAAGAGCTAAAGCACTATTTGGAAAATGTCCCTTCTTTGGAGATAGCTCTTACGGTTAGTACCACTACCGATGAAAGAATAATACTAGATAGCGCTAAAAAATTTGGAGAGCTTGGTATAAAAAGCATGATATTTACAAAGCTGGATGAGACAGTTTACCCAGGATGTATAGTAAATGCGTCTTTTAAAACGAATCTTCCCATATCTTTTCTGACGTTCGGTCAGAAAGTACCAAACGATATAGAGGTTGCCACTTACGACAACTTAGCTAATATTTTATTAAGAGGTACGATATGATGGAAGGACAGCTGTCGCACCTTAAAAGGGCTATAGACAAAGGTTCAAATACAAGATACATAGCTGTAGCCAGTGGCAAAGGTGGGGTTGGAAAAACTCTTATAAGTATAAATCTTGCTACTATAATAGGAAATGCCGGCAAAAAGGTGCTCATCATAGATGGAGATTTTGGTCTTTCAAACGTACACATCATGCTAGGGCTTACTCCAGAGAAAAACCTATCTGATTTTATAAACGGTAAAGCCAGTATAGATGAAATAGTTTTTAAAATAAACAACAACGTATCTTTTATATCCAGTGGCAACGGTATTCAAGAACTTGTGAACTTATCTTCAAAAGATATAACAGAAATTCTTGATAGAATACACGAATACGCTGAGAATAACTTTGATATCATTATTTTTGATACGCCACCAGGTCTTCACAACGAAACGCTAATAATTACATCGTCTTCTGATATACCTATAGTTATATCTACGCCAGAGCCTACCGCCGTAGCGGATGCCTATGCTCTGATAAAAGTACTAAATAACTCCATGATGTTGAAAGATTTTTATGTTTTGATAAACAAGTGCTCTTCAAAAGAAGAAGGGCTAAAGATATTCAACAGTATAAACACTGTGTCGCAGCGCTTTTTAGATATAAACTTGAATTATATAGGATATATTACTTATAACAAAAACATTATAAGAAAGATAGTGGATCAAAAACCCTTTGATAAAACGCTGACAGATGAGCTGACCCAAGCCATAAAGAAGATACCGTTGAATGTTGATGTGAAGACTAAGCAAAGTTTTTGGTCAAAGCTCGTTGAGAGGTTAAAATCTACATGAATAGTGCTTATATATATGAAACTATAGGTTTTGGTAAAGTTTATATTGATAAAAAATTGAGTAAAAGTATCAAAAATAACGTAGAGAACGTTGAAAATAAAAGCCAAGAAACTTTAGAGAATAATAAGTCAACCACTTCAGAATTGCTACAGAAGTTAAAAGCTTTTTATGAAACGTGTAAAGATTGTAAGAAATGTCAGTTATCAGAGCAAAGGACTCAAGTGGTATTTGGAGATGGTAACCCAGACAGCAAGGTGCTGTTTGTTGGAGAAGCGCCTGGGGCTGATGAAGATGTTGAGGGTAAACCGTTTGTTGGGAAAGCAGGCAAACTTTTAACTCAGGAGCTTGAAAGAGTAGGGCTTTTAAGACAAAAGGATTATTATATAACAAATGTTGTAAAATGTAGACCCCCAGGTAACAGAACTCCAGAAGAACAAGAGATGATAACTTGTTCATACATACTAAAAGAAGAGGTAAAGCTTATAAAGCCACAGCTTGTGATAGCCCTTGGAAAAACGGCGGCAGTCGGGCTTTCTGGTGTAAAACAAATATCTCCTACCAAGGTAAGGGGAGGTTTTATATCGGCAAATTTAAAAAGCCCTATTTTGGTACCGGGAACAAAAATATTCGTTACTTATCATCCTTCTTATCTTCTTAGGAATCCAAACGAACTCAAAAATTTTAGAGAAGACATTATGAAAATCAAAACACTTATAGAGAGTTTACGTTAGCTTTACCTTTTAAAAAGCCCAAAAAGAAAAGCGCTTCCTAATATATGAGATCTTATTTTTTCTTGGACGGCTTTTATTGTAGCTCCTTTTGGTAATCCCAAAGAGCTTATGTTTAAAGCGTAAAGGTTAAAATAGTATCTATGCGGTTTTCCAGGTGGTGGACACGGTCCTCCATATCCTATGTTGCCAAAATCGTTTAAGCCTTGAAGATATTCTTTTGTGCCTTCTTTTAACTCATAAACGCTTGAAGGTATATCGTATACGCTCCAATGGTAAAAGACACCGCCCGGGGCATCTAAATCTTCTACTATAAGGACAAAGCTTTTGGTATCTTTTGGTGGATTTACCCAGCGCAGTTCTGGGGAAATATCTTCGCCAAGACAAGTAAACTTCGGCGGTATATAACCGCCGTTTTTAAAGTCTTTACTATAAAGTTCAAAAGCTGATGCTTGCTCAGTCATTGCAAGCACCATAACTATAAACAAAGAGAAGACAAAAAACTTCGTCTTCATACCTCATTTAGTAGTCACTGCCTCTTTCTTGTCTTTCTTGGTGCTCTTTCTCTTGCTCTTTATGTAAGGAGTATCGTTTTTAACATCGATTACTACTTTTGCCACATCTTTTAGCTCTTTGTTTATAAGCTTTTCTGCTAACATATCTTCTATGTGTCTTTGTATAGCTCTCCTTAAGCTTCTGGCTCCGTACTCTTTCTTATACTCTTTGGAAATTATCCAATCGGCAAACTCTTTTGTAATTTCTACGCTAAGACCCATGTCTTGTAGGTTTTTGTTTATCTCTTTGGTTTGAAGGTACAGTATCTTTTCTAAGTCTTTTTCTTCTAGAGGCTCAAACACTATCATTTCATCTAGTCTGTTGATGAACTCTGGGTTAAAGTGTTTTTTCACTTGTTCTATGATATTTTTCTTCATGTTTCTCTTGTCCACTTCATGTTGCTTACTTTCAAAGCCTAGGGTTGTATTTTGCATTATAGATTTTGCTCCAAGGTTTGACGTCATTATTATTATAGTGTTTGAGAAATCTACAACTCTTCCGCTACCGTCTGTTAATCTTCCATCATCGAATATTTGTAAGAATATGTTAAATACGTCTGGATGGGCTTTTTCTATTTCGTCAAAAAGTATTACAGAGTAAGGTTTTCTTCTTACTTTTTCGGTGAGTTGGCCACCTTCTCCATAGCCTACGTATCCAGGAGGTGAGCCTATTAGCTTTGATACCGTGTGTTTCTCCATGTATTCAGACATATCAAACCTTATGAGGGCGTCCTCTGTATCAAAGAGGTATTCTGCCAAGGCTTTTGCCGTTTCAGTCTTACCTACACCAGTAGGACCTAAAAACATAAATACACCTATTGGTTTGTGTTTGCCTTTCAACCCTACGTGTGAGCGTCTTATAGCTTTTGCTATAGCTTTTATAGCTTCTTCTTGACCTATTACCCTTTCTTTTAGCTTTTCTTCTATGTGCATTAGTTTTGATAGGTCGTCTTCGTAGAGTTTATCTACTGGTACTCCAGTCCATTTTGCCACCACTGAGGCGACATCTTTTACGGTTACTAAAGGTTTGTTTATAGTTTGTTCTTGTTTCCATTTTAATCTTGCGGTTTCAAACTTGGCTCTTAATCTCATCTCTTCATCTCTTAAGTTTGCGGCTTTTTCGTAGTCTTGTTCAGCGGCAGCTAGGTCTTTGGCTTGCTCTATCTCTTTTATTTGTTCCAACATCTTTTGAAGGTCCTCTGGCATTTCAGAGCCCCTTATTTTTACCAAAGCTCCAGCCTCATCCATTACATCTATAGCTTTATCCGGTAGGTATCTGTCGTTTATGTATTTGTTAGAAAGCTCCACTGCCTTCTTAAGAGCTTCTTCTTCGTATTTAACGTTGTGAAAGCTTTCAAACCTCGGAGCTAATCCTTTTAAAATCTCAATACTTTCTTCTACAGAAGGTGGTTCTACTAACACCGGTTGAAATCTTCTTTCTAAAGCACCGTCTTTTTCTATATATTTTCTATATTCATCAAGCGTAGTAGCTCCTATTATTTGAATCTCACCTCTTGCTAAAGCTGGTTTTAGCATGTTAGAGGCATCCACAGAACCTTCTGCTGCCCCAGCCCCTATAATCATGTGAAGCTCGTCTATGAAGAGAATCACGTTAACAGCCTTTTCTAACTCTTTTATAATGGTTTTTAGCTTTTCTTCAAATTGACCCCTATACTTTGTGCCGGCTACTATAGACGCTATATCTAGCACTACCACTCTTTTATTTATCAAAGATTCAGGTACGCTCTTTGCCACTATTCTTTGTGCCAAGCCTTCTACTATAGCGGTTTTTCCTACTCCAGGGTCTCCTATCAAAACAGGGTTGTTTTTTCTTCTTCTTGCCAATATCTGAATAGTCCTCTCTATTTCTTTTTCTCTTCCCACCACTGGATCTAACTTACCTTCGGCAGCGAGAGCCGTTATATCTCTACTATGTCTGTCCAGCGTTGGTGTTGCAACATATTTTGTGGTTTCTTGAGTAGGCAGTTCTCCTAATATTTGAAGCGTTTCTCTTCTTACGGCGTATTCATCAAGTCCCAAACCTCTTAATACTCTGCCACCAAGACCAGTTTTTTCTCTCACAACACCTATGAATATATGTTCTGTACCAACAAATTGGTGATGTAGTATCCTAGCTTCCTCAACAGCAAACTCCAACACCCTTTTGGCATCTGGAGCAAACAACACTTCTCCTGTGTGGTTTCCCCTTGACATTTGGCTCGTGATAGCTTTTTTTACCTTCTCAGGTGTAATGTTAAACTTAGCCAACACGAGTGTTGGTATATCATCTTCTTTTAGGAGAGCCAAAAGTAAGTGCTCTGTGCCAAGATAACCATGACCAAATTCTATAGCCTCTTCTCTTGCTTGCAATATAATTTGTCTAGCCCTTTCAGTAAATTTCTCAAACATATAAACCTCTTTTCACCAAAATTTTTTAGAGCCTAAGGCTCTATATATAAAAATATAGAATTATCCTTTATTTTTTATGATAGACCTCTTATGTATATTAGCTAATTTGTCTATAAATAGAACTGTTAAACTCTTTTATAGCTTTTACAGTATTATTATAATATATTTTTGCCAATTTTTTCTCTTTTTTATCTATTCCGTATTTTGAGTACTTAGCTTTTACATAAATATCAAAAAAGTCTTTAAAGCCGTTTTCTCTTATGAAATCTGAAACATGTTCTGGTGTACAGTATTTTATATCAGCCTGTTTTAGCCTTTTGCATATGTCTTTGTACATGGCATCTATGCTGAAAATAAGCAATACTTTGTTAAAAGCTATATACATAAGTGTTAAAACAACAACTACATAAACTAAATATTTTGCGTAATGAATAGCTACGGCTTTTATATTTTTGACGGCGCTTTCCAATAGGTATTTTTGCCTTGTGCTAGAATAATACACTACGTTTATATCCCATAGGTAGTTTATATAATCAAAAAACATCCTTGCTTTGCTTAATTTTGGTATTGTGTTGGTATAGTCTATTGGAGTTGTATCTACGGTCTGCCATTCACCGTTGTAGTATGCTTCTACCCACGAATGAGCTAAGGAGTTTGTTACAAAAAAATAGTGTCCGTCTTTGTTGTAAATGGCTCCATGAAAACCCACCACTACCCTTGAAGGTACGCCCATAAGCCTAAGTAAAAGAGCAGTTGAAGAAGCGTAGGCTTCGCAGTTTCCAGTCTTGTACTTAAATAAAAAATCGTATAGAAAATCTTTTGAAGCTTTGTTGCTTAAAGAATATTTAAAATTTTCTTGTTTGAAATAGTTCTCTACAGCCTCTATGGGATTTTTGTTTTGGGCTTTTAGAAATTTTGCAAGTTTTACTATAGATGGGTCTATGTTTTGAGGTAGTTGCAAAAACCTGTTTATATTTACAAGGTTTTGTCTATAAGAGTTAGCAGTGTAAGACCATACTTTATAAACGGTTCTATTGGTGATAGGCTTATCTGTTTTTATAGTATTATCGCTTGTTATATAAGCTTTTATAGGGCTTTTATAAATGTTAACCATGTACGGAAACAAGATTCCAAAAAGAGTGTTGTCGTAACTTGGTTCTATCATAATATCGTAAGATACAACATTACCTTTTAGAACTTTTGGTCCCTTTGCACTATGTTTGTGAGTCCAGCTTATACCGTTGAAATAATCTAGGGTTTCTCCTATAAAGTAAGCATCCTTTAAATTTATATCTCCTTTTATGTTAAATATTCTAAAAACTGTGGAGGTGTTTTCTAATACATTTGTGGCGTTTGATGGAGAAAGTGTATTTGAAAATCCTACTGTATTTGAGATGCCTCCTATTCCTACGTTTAAAAGAGGCGATTGTATCCTAGGCATGACCAAAAATATAAAAAACCCTATAACCACGGTGCTTAGAGATATAAACCCAACAGCATAGCTGATAAGTTTTATGTGGTATTTTGTCAACGTTTCATCTTTTAGGCTTTTAAAAATATTTGTAGTTAAGAATATAAAAATACTTAAGAAAACCCAAATCACCAGCATTGCTAAGAATTTTATATCTGTTGTGGCAACTCCCACTATTCCCATACCCATTGTTTCCAATATAAGTATTTGGTATACGTCTCTTGGCTGCTTTTTTTCTAAGGATTTGATGCCTAAGAACGTTACTATTATGTTTTTAGCGAAATCAAAAAGCCCAGTTATGTTGAAGCTTACCGCAAAGACTACTACAACAGATAAAACTGCGATTGTATTTACAACGATTCTTGGTAAATATTTGTTTTTAAAATCCTGAAAAATGCCTATAACAACTAAAGCAACACCTATAAAAAATATAGGGCTAAAACTAACTAAACTTATAGATATTATCGAGAATGTTATACTTAAATATACCAGTATTAAAAGAAAGCTGTAAACTTTTAAATTTTTAGTCATAAAGTGGCCCAGGGCGGAATCGAACCGCCGACACTACGGTTTTCAGCCGTATGCTCTACCAACTGAGCTACCGGGCCTTATCTTATTATTATATCACAGTTTTTAGTTTTTGTAGGAAGGTTTTTTGAAACTCTTCTTTAAACTTATGAGAGTAAAGAGCTATTTTCATCTCGTTTCCTTGCAACCTTATCCATACTTTCCTATTTACCTTATAAAAAGCTAGCATCATGCCTAGTATCGTGATAATAGAACCAAGCCATATTATATCTGTGCCTGGGTTTTTTGATATTTGGAATCCTGAAAAATATTGGGGTACAAAGCTATCCATAAAAAATACGTATGGAAAATTTTTTGTGCCCGGTATCTCGTTGTAAGCTAAAAGCGTTAGTTTTGGGCTGTATATAACGGGAATCAAATAACTTTTACCGTTGTACTTAGCCTTTAGCATGACAGCCGGTTTTAAATCGCCGTTGGCCCCGGCTTGAGGGTTTTCTATGTTTAATGTGCTTTTTAAAATCTCAAGACTAATGCCGTTGAACATTGCAAATTTAGAATTTACAAACCTTACGGTACCAGCCAAAGCCTGTTGAGGATTACCAGAGGCTGCTTTTTTTCTGTCTATGGCGATAAGCTCCATCTCCTTGGGAAATCCTGTAAGTCCATAGGACGCTTGATATATGTTGTACCCATCGTAGTTGTAAGGTTTGTTTACCGCCAAAGATCCTTGGCTTACTATCTTGTTATCTTTTATTATATATATGTAGCTCTCATAGGATTTTACCGCAGAAGCAAACTCTGGAGATGATTTGCCGTAGGTTATTATCTTAAACCTTTTTTCATACACGTAAAACGGAAGTTTGTAAACCTTGTTGGAAGCCAAATCTAAACTCATAAGCAGGTTTGATTTTTCACCTTCGGGTACCTGCATAATGCCTCTTATACCAAAGTAAGAATCTATAAGTGTCCCAGCGAGAAGTATTATAAGCCCTATATGCACTATGTAGACTCCAAGCCTTGACCATTTCCCTTTTTCAGCATATATGTATTTTTTGTCTTTTTCTTCTTCGTAAAAAACCCTAAAACCTTCTGATTTTAAAAATTTTGCTATTTCTATAGGGTCTTTTTCAGATTTGGCGTTTATAGGCTTTAAATGTTTTTCTGCTTTTTCATCAAGCTTCAATATACGCTCGCTTCCAAAAGTATGTTTCCAAACCGGTGGCAACCTTTTTATTGAGCAAAGTATTAGGTTTATACCAAAAAGATAAAGCAATATCCTATAATACCAAGAGTGGAATACGTTGTTTAAATGAAGAGCCATTATAAGGTGCGCTTCGTTTACTCCATATTTAGAAGCGTAGAAGCTAAAGGGCTGTTCTTGTTCTATGTATGTGGAACCAAGCATAGAAAATATGGCTATGGCAATCATTAAAAAGAATGCAAGCTTTAAAGATGATAGAAGATCGTATATTACATCAAAAAAGCCTTTGCCAGAGCGTAGTTCTTTTACAACCTCTACCAACTCATCGTAAAGGAGCTTTATTATTGAAAATCCAAAAACGATAGATACGATGCCAAAGATTGCATAAAATATAGGACCTTTGGTGTGATCATAAAAAAGACCGTATACGGCTTCTGATAGCCATAACACCAAACTTATTGTAAGTACTGCCAGCGTATTGGTAATATACTTTCTCATAGGCTCTCACTCAACATCTTTAATACGTTTTGTTTTATATATTCTGTTATATTTGAATCTAAAAGCTCAAAAAAAGGCTTCTTAGAGTCTTTGCAGGTTGGCATTTGCAAGAAGACGCTGTTGTCTAACTTGTTTTGCAAAACTTTTATATACTTTAACCTAACAGCGTTTTCTAATTTTACATCTACGTATCCTAAGACTCTGTAATTTCTATAATCTACTTCAAAGCTGTAAAACTTCTCTATATAAACGTTCATGCACCTACTTTTTCTTTTAGCATCTTCTGATACTTTTCGAGGGCAAGACGTTTTTTTATACCGCTTAACCTATCCAAGAATGTTATACCGCTAAGATGGTCAAACTCATGCTGAAATACTATTGCCGGAAGCCCAGTAAAGTGTAATATTACTTCTTCTTCGTACTCATTTATGGCTTTTACAGTGATTTCTTTGGCTCTTACAACTTCTACTTGCAAACCCGGGAAAGAAAGACATCCTTCTTTAAACTTTATATCGCCTTCTTTTGTCAAGACCGTTGGATTTATAAGCACGCCTTTGAATTTCTCTTCTTCGTCTTCTCTTGAGGTAGTATCTATTACCATTATGCTAAGAGGTATGTTTACTTGGTTGGCAGCCAAGCCTATACCATCGTTTTTATACATGGTATCCTTCATTTCATTTATTATCTCTTTTATCTCAGCATCAACAGCTTTGACGGGGTTTGTTTTACGCTTTAAAATCTCGTTTGGAAATGTAACAATTTCAAGCATCTAAATATTATATATCAATATTTCCTATTTTTGTCTGATATAAGATACCCTTATGTGATGTATAGTATGACATAGATTTTATATCAAAGAGGATATTATCGTAATTTTTCCAAGCACCAAGAATATTCCCATGAGTACAAGGAGTATGCCACCTGCAATTTCTACCAGTTCAAAAGCTCTTTTGAAGCGCTTTAAAAATCCTATAAAAGCTCCAAACAAAGCCCCGGATACGATGAATGGCACTCCAAGCCCCATAGAGTATATAAAAAGAAGGTAAGCTCCTTTGTAAAGGGTGCTTTCTTGTGAAGCGTAAAATAATATAGAACCAAGCACCGGTCCTATGCAGGGAGTCCATCCAAAGGCAAAGCTAAGACCCACGGTAAAAGCAAAGACATATTTTAAAAACCCTTTTCTTTGATTCATGCTTATCTTAGAATCATCGGTGAGTTTGAACTGCTGATACAAAATATTGTGAAGGTTTAGCATGTAAAGGGCAAAGATTATACTTACTACTGCCGATAACTCTTCAAAAGTTTTTAGGTTTATCATATGAAAAGCATAAAAACTAAACAAAAATCCTTCAAAGGCTCCAAGGTATTTAAGAAAATCTTTTTTAATCAAAATTCCAGAAAAATGAAGCCCAAAAAACACTACGAAAGCCCCTCCTATTTTACTAACGTAAGATGAGTAATCTCTAAAAAGCCCACCTATAAAAGATGCGGATAACCCCATTATGCTAAACACTACCGTAAAACCAAGTACAAAAAATATAGATGCCAAAAGTATATCAACATCAAAATTTTTATCAGCTTTTACACTGCTGTTTCCAGAAAGATAAGACAAGTAAGCTGGGACTATGGGTAACACACAAGGAGACAAAAAGCTTATAACACCCGCTAAAAAAGCCGCTAAAACAGATACATTTTCCATATTATTAATTTATCACATAACGGTTTTCTTTTTTAAGCTTTTGAAAATAGAGATAACAAACGTCTCTCTTAAAAGAAAAAGAAACAGCAAATACACCAAAGCCCCCGCTGGTATAAATATGGCTATTCTTAGCCAAGGATAAGGCACGAGCTTCTTGAAATAAAGTATAAAAATACACATCAAAAAAGCCCCAACAAGAGCTTTTAAGCAAGAGCTTATTAACATTTTTAAATCTATAAAATCACCCTTTGAACGCCACGTTAAAAATAAAAACGAACTAAGACCAGATAACACGGTGCCCATAGCTAGTCCAATAAAAGAAAGGTGCATTAAAAAGGCGAAAGTATAACCAGATGTACCTTCTACCAAAACGCCTATAAACGTAGATAGACTTGGAGACAACGTATCTTTGTTGGCAAAGAAAGCGCTTGATAGTATCTTTTGCCAAGAGAAAAACGTAATACCAAGAGATAATATGGCAAGTACGTGGGCGGTGTTTAAAGCATCTTTTTCGTTGAAAAGCCCATGATGATAGAGTAAATTTATTATATCTTTTGATAGCGAGAAGAGTCCAAAGGATGCTGGTATTGTAAAAATACTTATCAATGCCAAAGCTTCTGATGTCCTTTTCGTCTTGTCTTCACCTAAGCTTAAAGATGATAAAAGCGCATTGGCAAGCCCTACTGACATAAGTCCTATGGGAAGCTGAAAAAGTCTGTTGGCATAATACATGTAAGATATTACACCTTTCCCAAGCATAGAAGCTAAAAATGTATCTACAAAAAAAGACAGTTGAGCCACTCCAAACCCAAGCAAAGCTGGTATCAGTCTTTTAAAAAACGTTTTTATATGCTCAGTCAATTTAAAACAAAAGCTTAGCTTTATATTAAGTTTCACAGCTTTTAAGAATAAAAATACAACTTGGGATATCCCACCCACCAAAGCGCCTATTACGGCTGAGAATATGCCAAAACTATGCTCAAACGCCACTATGAAAATTATCATGCTTATATTGAATATAGCTTGCGTGAAAGCGCTTCTAAAAAATACACCTTTTACATTCAAAGCACCCATCAAAAGGGCGTTTATGCTAAAAAACATTTGGTTTACTATTAAAAACCTTATAAAGAAAGCAGCCTTTTCTACCGCCAAAGGATTCGTGATACCCGGGGCTATTATCTTTACTACGTAAGGGGCAAACAAAATGGTAAGCGTTATTATAACCAAGTTTATAAAAGCTAAATACCAAAACACTCCTGAAAAAAATCTGTTGGAAAGTTCTTCGTCTTTCTTGTACAGCTCCCCATATATAGGTACGAATGAGGCGTTTAATCCACCTTCACCTAAAAGCCTTCTTAAGGTATTTGGTAATCTCCAAGCTATAAAAAAAGCATCGGATAGATAAGAAACACCAAAGTAGTAAGCAAAAACCGCATCTCTTATATACCCAAGGATTCTACTTATAAAAACTGCAATGGAAAAAAACAGTGCATTTTTGAAAATCAAGCTTCTTCCTCTTTTCTTATATTTTTTAGAAGGTTGTGAGCTAACCTTGTAGGTTCTGGTATTCTATATTTTGAAAAGTATAGGGTTATATTTACAGCGCTTTCAAGGGATATCTTATGGCCTATGGATACGTAGATTGGTTTTACGTTTTTCTTTGTTTTTAGGGCTTTTCCTATGACGATGTTGTTTAATATTATGTTGTTGTCTTTGTCTATATCACCTATAAGGAGTTTTTTAGCTACACCAAAGGATGTTTTACCGAGTTTTACGCCAAAATAGGAGGCAAGTCCGCAAAATCTTGGATGAAGCATGCCGTTGCCATCTATCATGTAAATGTCTGGCGATACCTTTGAAGTATTTACAAGCTTTTCCATAATAGGAAACTCTCTATAGCTAAGAAACCCAGGTATGTAAGGAAAATCCACATAGTCTTTGTAAGTATGTTGATAGATTTTGTTTTTATCTTTGTCAAGAATTACCAAAGCCCCTATGCCTATGGTTTTTTTGTCTTTTTTCAAAAATGTTAGGTCTATACCACCTATTGTATTAAAATCCTTGAAACTATCTTTTTTTATTATCTTTTTTGAGCATTCAACTTGTTCTTTTTTTAAACTCTCTATGTCCCGCATGAAAAAGATTCTTCTTTTACTACATCTCCACCTGGACTTAGCTCTTTGTAAACTTCAGCAGAAAAAGAGTAGACTTCTACCTGGGGGTTTTTATAACAATCCCTTGGAAGACCAGCCTTTAAACACGTATGTTGTAAAAATGTTTCCCAGTTCATATTGTATTCTGTAGCAACTTGTGGAAGCAAAAGCCCTGATATTTTACCGTATTTTACTATGAGTCCATCCTTTCCTATGCATATGTATTTTGGGTCAGGTATTATGCGTTTTGGTGTACTCAAAATGCTAAGCTCTATCACTATGTTGTCAAGCTCTTCTTTTTTTAAAGGCTCAAACCTTGGGTCTTTAAAAGCCGCTAACCTTGCTGTGTATATGACTCCAAGCCAAAGCGGGTATCTTGCTTCTACAAAACCTATACATCCTCTAAGCTGATGGTCTTTGTATGTATTTAGTGTGGTAAATACCCCTTGGGGGTTTGAAAACTTAGTTTTTATCTCTTCTTCTACGAAGGGCTCTTTGTTTTCAAACTCCGTTTCGATGCTTTCCCTTGCCAAGCTTATCAACTTTTTGGCATCTTTTGTATCCATAGTTTTATTATAACACTTAATAGGTGCTTAAAGTTTGTATATAATAAAATTATGCTTGTGATGATATTGTGGCTTTTGTCTTTGGTGATACTTGTTTTTGGGATTTTGGGAATAATGGGAAAATTGTTTGGAAGTCATAAGAGCACTACGTTAAAAGCCCTAAACGATAAATATCTAAAAGGCGAGATTACAAAAGAAGAATACGAACAAGCCAAAAGGGTGTTGGAAAATCTTTGATATGGTATAATAAATTATTTAATTTGCTTAGGAGGTTTTATGAAAGCACTTGCGTATGGTTATCCAAAGCTAGGTGAGAAAAGAGAGTTTAAAAATGTGTTGGAAAACTTTTGGAAAAAAGC
Organism: Hydrogenobaculum sp.; assembly: GCF_049967395.1. NCBI lineage: Bacteria > Pseudomonadati > Aquificota > Aquificia > Aquificales > Aquificaceae > Hydrogenobaculum > Hydrogenobaculum sp. The sequence continues at coordinate 30,712 of NZ_JBMFST010000007.1, forward strand.
TACGACAGAAGACCAATTTTACGAAGGGATGAGAAGCATAGAAGCCCAAAGGATAAAAGCTTACTCAGAAAACGTAGATGAAATACCTGTGGGAGAATTGTCTTTTTATGATTTTATGTTAGATACCGCTGTGATGGTGGGGATGATACCATCTCGTTTTGGAGAATACAAAGGGCTTGAAACCTATTTTGAAATGGCTCGTGGTAAATCTGCGATGGAGATGACAAAATATTTCAATACAAACTACCATTACATAGTCCCAGAACTAGAATCAAACAATTTTAGGCTTTTAGAAAACAAACCCAAAAGATGCTATATAAATGCAAAGCAGAATATCCAAAACCCAAAGCCTTATTTGATAGCGCCTTTTACATTTTTAAAACTATCAAAAACTTATAAGAAAACTACAAAAGATGGTTTTAGCGTTTTGGAAAGCTCAAAGATAGAGGATGAAAAAACCCTTTATTATTTCTTAGAACCTCTTTTGGAAGTGTATAAAGATATTCTTAAAAACTTAAAAACAGAAGGTGCAAGTATAGTTTCTCTACAAGATCCAGCTTTGGTGTTTGATTTAAAAGATTATGAAGTAAAAGCTGTCAAAAAAATATACGAAGAGTTAAGTCAAGTATCAGATATAGAGTTAATAACCTACTACGACAGCGTCAGCGCTTACAAGGATATTGTAGATCTTCCTGTAAAAAGAATAGGGCTTGATTTGTGCTCAAACTCTGAAAATCTTGAAAACCTAAGAAAATACGGCTTTCCAAAGGACAAAGAGCTAATAGCTGGTGTGATAAACGGACGTCAAGTCTGGAGAGCGAACTTAGAAGAAAAGCTAAAGCTAATAGAAGAGCTTTCTAAAATTGCACCCTCTTTGTCTATTTCAAACTCTTCTCCACTTTTCCATCTTCCAGTGAACGTAGAGCATGAAACAAAGTTAGACCCGGATTTGAAAAAAAGGCTTAGCTTTGCCAAGCAAAAACTAGAAGAACTAAAAACCCTCAAAAACGCCTTCTTAGGGGATAAAGAAAGTTTAAAAGACGTAGAGGCTTCAAAAGAGTTGTTTGGAACGGCTTTTGGTAAAAACCAAGCGGTAATAGACCGTATAAAAGCTCTTAAAGATAGCGATTTTGAAAGGACTCTTCCTTACAAAGAACGCATAAAGCTTCAGCAAAGCATACTAAAATTGCCTATTTTCCCAACTACCACCATAGGGTCTTTCCCTCAAACCGAAGAGGTGCGTAAGACAAGAAGCGCTTTTAGATCTGGTAAGATATCAAAAGAAGAGTATGAAGCTTTTATTGAAAAACAAATAGACAACGTCATATCCTTCCAAGAAGAAATCGGGCTTGATGTGTTGGTGCACGGTGAATTTGAAAGAACTGATATGGTGGAGTTTTTTGCAGAAAAGCTAAAAGGTGTTGCCACCACAGAGCACGGCTGGATTATCTCCTACGGGTCTAGGGGTTATAGGCCACCTATTATATATGGTGATGTTTATAGAGACGAGCCGATGACTCTAAAGGAGATTCTCTATGCTCAGTCAAAAACCCAAAAACCTGTAAAAGGTATGCTTACAGGTCCCGTTACCATACTAAATTGGAGCTTTTACAGAGAAGATATACCTAAAAAAGAGGTGGCTTATCAAATAGCTTTGGCTATATTGGATGAAGTAAAAGACCTAGAGAAAAGCGGTATAAAAATAATACAAATAGATGAACCAGCATTTAGAGAAGGAGTACCCATAAAGAAAAAGGACTGGGAAGAATACTTTGACTGGGCTATAAAAGCTTTTAGACTTTGCTCAAACGCCAATCCAAACACTCAAATACACACCCATATGTGCTACTCTGAGTTTAACGACATTATAGACAAGATTTACGATATGGACTTTGACGTGATATCCATAGAAGCCTCTAGAAGTAAAGGTGAAATCCTGGAGGCTTTTGAGAAGTTTGGTAAATGGGACAGGCAAATAGGAATAGGAGTTTACGATATCCACTCACCGGCTATTCCAAGCGTTGAAGAGATGGAGATAGTTATGAAAAGAGCTATGAAGGTTTTAGATAAATCGCTTTTATGGGTAAATCCCGATTGCGGTCTTAAAACCAGAAGATGGGAAGAGGTAAAACCCGCTTTAAAAAACATGATGGAGATGGCTTTAAAACTAAGAAAAGAAGTATAAATTTTTTTAAATGTCAAAGACTGCTGTAGTACTTTTAAACATGGGCGGACCAGACTCTATGTCCGCCATTCGCCCTTTCTTATACAACCTTTTTTCAGACCACGATATCATTCAAATTCCAAGGCTCATCCAAAAACCTGTGGCTTTTTTTATATCCACTTTTAGAGCCAAAAAAACAGCTTATTACTATAAGATAATGGGCGGAAAATCCCCTCAAAAAGAGCAAACTATTTTACAAGCAAAAGCCCTTCAAGAAGCTTTAAAAAACGATTTTGTAGTGGAGATAGCTTTAAGATACTGGCATCCTTTTACCTCTGAGGCTATAGAAAATTTAGAAAAGGTAAAACCTTCTAAAATAGTACTTTTGCCTCTTTATCCACATTATAGTTCTACCACCACTGGCTCTTCTTTTAAAGAGTTTTATAGGCTTTTTAAAAAATCAAGCTTAAAAGATATACCTGTAAAAGAGGTAAGAGATTATCACGATCATCCGCTTTTTATAAAAGCTTGGACAGAAAATATTAAAAATTCACATATAGACGATGAATATTTTATATTGTTCTCAGCCCACAGTTTACCTCAGAAAATAATAGACAAAGGAGACCCATACAAAGACCAAATAGAGAAATCTGTAGAGCTTATCATGAAAAACTTTAAAAACAAACATATGATATCTTATCAAAGCAAAGTTGGACCTGTGAAATGGCTAGAACCTGCCACCGATAAAACCATAGAAAACTTGGCAAAGCAAGGTGTAAAAAAACTATGTCTTGTACCAATAAGCTTTGTGTCAGAGCATTCTGAAACTCTTTACGAGATGGATTACCTTTACAAAAATATGGCTAAAGACCTTGGCATAGAGCACTTCGTGAGAGTACCCACTTTACAAACAAACCCCACTTACATAGAGCTTTTAAAAGAACTATCCACCAAAGCCTTCGCCACATAAAAGCTAAAAACACCTATCAAAGCTCCTGTTATGGTATCAAGGGGAAAATGCACCCCTACGTAAGACCTTTCATACGTTATTAAAAAAGCGTAAGAAAAAAACAATATTTTAACAATGGGCTTTTCGTTGTAAGAACCCACCATTGCTATCACAAAAGCCATTGCAGTGTCTCCAGATGGAAAAGAGCCCCAATATAGCTTGTATAAAAGATGAACGTTTTTTAAAAGCGTAGCTGGTCTTGGCTCATCAAAGATGTTTTTCAAACTCACTACAAGGATTGTCTCTATAATAAGAGCCACAAGATAAACTTTTAACTTATACTTTCTAAAGGTGTATATGTAAGCTAAAAAAGGCAACAATACCCAACCAGAGCCAAGGGATGCATACGTATAAAAAAATCTATCAAAAAACTTATCGTGATGGTGGTTTATAAAATTAAACAGTTCTACATTTTCTTTAAAAAGCTCAAAGACCATTTTAATAAAATTGCTTTATTTGGTTTAGATAGCCCATTGCAAACTCTTTACCAGATACTCTTTTACCCTTTAAAGACATAATCTCTAAAATCTCCAAAGGATAATCTCCTGTTCCCACAAAAAGGGATTTCCCTTCTTGTAATAGCTCTCCTGGTTTTAAGCCTAGATCTTTTTCTAATATCTTTGTTTTTAGGATTTTGATATTGTGGTTGTTTGAAACTCCGTATGCGTTTGGATATAAGCCTCTTATTTTGTTGTGTATGCTAAAAGCGCTTGTTTTAAAGCATATCCTTAGTTCTTCTTTTAAAATAGGCATAGCGTATGTGGCTTCTTGGTGGTTTTGGGGCGTTGGTGTGATGTTACCTTCTACCCAGTTTAAGATTGTATCTTTTAAAAGCTTTGCACCAGAGATTGATAGTTTGTTAGAAAGCGTTTCGTAGTTATCTTCTTCTTCTATAAGCGTTTTTTCCATAGAAAGGATATCTCCTTCATCCATCTTAGAAGACATGAGGATTACCGTATTTCCTGTTTCTTTTTCTCCTTGCATCAAAGCCCTTTGAATGGGGGCAGCGCCTCTATACTTTGGCAGTATTGACCCGTGGAGGTTTAAGGATTTAAACCTAGGTATTTCAAGCATGGATTTTGGTATTATCTGACCGTAAGATACCACTATCATAATATCTGGTTTTAGATTTAAAAGCTCTTCTTTTAAAAAAGAGATTTTTTCTGGCTGTGAGATTTTTAAATTTAGCTCCAAGGCTTTTTGTTTTACGGCAGATGGTGTTAACTTTTGACCTCTACCAGCTGGTTTGTCTGGTTGGGTGATTACAAGTGATACTTCGAAATCTTTTGCTAAAAGCTCCAAAGAAGGCACCGCAAAAGAGGATGTGCCACAAAATACTATTCTCATTAGGATTTCCACCTCTTATAGATGTTGTGTTCTATTCTCAGTACATCAAGCACTTTACCTACCACAAAATCTATGCTTTCTTCTAAAGTTTTTGGCTTGTGATAAAAACCAGGACTTGCACTCATTACAATGGCACCGGCGTTTGTTAGCTTTAGCATGTTTTCAAGGTGAATAGAATTATAAGGCATTTCTCTTACAAGCATTACAAGAGGTACTCTCTCTTTTAGGGCTGTATCGCATACTCTATGTATGAGATTTTGAGCCACGCCGCTTGCCACAGCTCCCAAGGTTCCCATTGAGCAAGGGACAACCAGCACCCCTTTAAATTTGCAAAGAAAAGACCCGCTTGATATAGGTGCTGCAAAATCTGAATAATCGTAAACTTTCGCTTCTTTTTTAAAAAACTCTTCTCCAACGCCTGTTTCATAGCTCATAACGTATTTTGCGGTTTTTGACATTACTAAATGTAGGTCGTATCTTTCTTTTAAAAGCTCAAAAATCCTCAAAGCGTATACGCTTCCGCTAGCACCGGTTATAAGAAGGGCAATATGTTCTTTCATAAAACCTTTTTAATATATTCCATGCAAAGGTTTATTACCTCTTCTTTTGTCATACAAGTGGTGTCTATTTTTATCGCATCTTCTGCTGGTTTAAAAGGATAGTCTTTTCTATTTTTATCGGTTTCATCTCGTTTTAGGATTTTATTTAAAATATCATCGTAAGACCCACCTTCTTCTAAATACCTTCTCAAAGCTCTTTCTTTTGGATCCGCATCTATGAAAAACTTTATATTTGCATCTTTAAATATGTGAGTGCCGACGTCTCTTCCTTCTACTACAGCGTTATCTTTCACCAAAGACCTTTGAAAAACTATGACTTTTTCTCTTAAACTAGGTTCTTTTGCAACCTCAGAAGCCAAAGCTCCTACGTATTCTTTTGTAAGCTCCTGTGTTATATCTTCTTTTTCAAAAATTACTTTGGTTTCTCCTACTAAAAGCTCAAATACTAAAGCATTTTTCTCTATGGCTTCAAAAAAATCTACGTTTTTAGCTTTTAAAAAACCAATAGCCCTATAAACAAGCCCAGTGTTGAAATAAACGTATCCTAAAATCTTGGAAAGCGCCCGTGATAAGCTTGACTTTCCACTGGAAGCCGGGCCGTCTATTGCTATTACTTTTATGTTCATCCATATTATTATAATAGACTTTATTTAAGCGTTTGAGGTTTGTTCTTTAGTAGTATTTTCGTATTGGGTAGAAATCTTGTTTACAAATAAAGTTATAGTATCTATTAGTACTTTGCTTTTGGAAGCCAGTTCTAATGCAAGAAGCTTTTTT
>NZ_JBMFST010000008.1:0-34940 GCF_049967395.1 Hydrogenobaculum sp.
TTGCAATCCAGACAGACTTAAAGGGTTTAAACCAGCTGTTAAGCTCATTGTAACTGTTTTTACAGGCGTATTACCATTCATTATTTCAACAGTTACATTGGACATACTTGTTGGAGCATCAAGGTAGTAATGTACATTTTTTGTGGTATCTATTCCATTTGTACCAAATACAAATTCTTTTCCTATCATATTTATTGAATTTAACGTAGTCATCTGCGATAAAAGTGCCTCTAGGGCTTGAGTTTGCTGTTGAGCCATGCTATAGTAACCTATCTGCTGAAGCTGTACCGTAGCGTTTATCATAGACGTTACATCGTTGCCGCTTGAAGATGCCGGGTCTTGATACTTTAGCTCGGTTGTATAAATTTCCATGTAAGCGCTTGCGCTAAGGTTCATGAGACTTTGATGGGTACCTGGCGGCACAACATTTACTTTTGGAAGCCAAGAAGGTGATGAGATGCTATGCCCCGTATTTAATCCACCTACCAAGTTTGAGCTGTTTACCGTACTCATTATTTACCTCCTAACTTATCTTGCTTACAAGTTCTTTTAATTCTTGTAAGCTATTATTATAATTTATGCCAGTTTTTGGATTTTGCATGAAAAAATTATCTATATCGGATTTATGCTCTAAAACTTTATCTATGGTGGGGTTGGATCCTTTCCTATAAAGCCCTACTTTTATAATATCCTCCATTGAATAATATTCAGATAAAATTTGTTTAAACTTAAGTACATAGTTCCAGTGCTCGTCTGAGACTATACTTGGCATTATACGGCTTATGCTTTTAAGTGGGTCTATAGCTGGATAGATGCCAGAATCTGCCATTTTGCGAGATAAAAGTATGTGTCCGTCCAAAAAACTCATGGCGCTGTCAGCTACAGGGTCTAGTGAAGTATCGTCACCTTCTACAAGCACGCTAAATATTCCAGTGATACCATGGTCTCCAACGAGTCCACATCCTTCTATTATTTTAGACATTGTTAGAAATACAGACGGCGTATATCCTTTTAATGTTGGTGGTTCTCCCACCGATAGCCCTATTTCTCTTTGAGCCATGGCAAGTCTTGTCAGAGAATCCATCACAAGTAAAACATTGTAACCTTTGCTGGCAAAGAATCTAGCATGCACTAAAGCACTTATAGCTCCTTTTACTTTCATTATAGGTGTTTGGTCTGATGTGGATACAATAACTACCGATTTTTCAAAAGCCTCTCCTAGTATATCCTCTACATACTCTCTAACTTCTCTTCCACGCTCTCCTATAAGTGCTAACACCACTACATCAGAAGAACTATGCTTCATTATCATTCCAAGCGTTGTAGTTTTTCCAACACCAGCCCCAGCAAATACACCAATTCTCTGTCCTATACCAATAGTTGTTAACGCGTTTATGGTTCTTACGCCAGAATCAAATATTTTTGATATTTTTTTTCTTTCCATAGGAGAATAGTTCTCTAAACTTAGAGGTAATTTTTTTAACGATCTTACGCTTTTAGTATTGGTGCTATGTATTATGTTTCCGAAAGGATCTAACACTTTGCCTAAAAATTCTTCTGATACATATGTAGATACTGGTTCTTCGGTATATAACACTTTAGTGCCCGGTTTTACGCTAACGTTGCTGTCAAAACACATTATAATTGCATTTTCTTTGTCAAAGCCTATAATCTCGCCTCTGAAACCGCCGTCTATCTTTACTTCATCTCCGACACCAGAACTATAGTTGGAAGCTTCTATATAAACCCCGCTTACTTTAGTTATTTTACCGTATATTTTGTATGGCCTTTTCAACAACATCTTTTAATAAATCCTTGTTAAATCTTTCCAAAATAAAGTCCTCTGTTTCTATCTGAAATTCGCCGTTTTCTAAGTTTTCCTCTATAAATTTGATTTCTAAGTTGTTTAGATTTTTTACGTATCTTTGAAAAGTTTCTATAAATGTTTTGTTGGCTTTTATTATGATGAAATGTTTAAATATACTGCTGTCCTCCAAAATTTTTTTTATTATCGAGTCTAAATCTATGCTACATTTCGCGTATAGGCTACTTAGTATAGTGGATGTCAACGTGCTTATCTCTTCTATGGTTAGTTGTTCCCTTTGAATTATAGTATTTTTGATAGTCTCTAAACTTTGTAAAACGGCGTTTTTATAGGCTTCTTCCTTAGCTTCGTTTTCCTTTAGTTGTTCTATGGTAGCTTTTAATTGTTCATTTTCGGCTATCAGAGCATTTTTCTCCCTTTCGATGTTTTCTAGTTCTTTTTTTATAGACTCGATTTCTTCTTCGGTTTGCTTTTGTTTTTCCAAAAGATGCTTAATCTCTTGATCTTTTAATATTATTTGTTGCTCTAATTGCTCTACAGTTTTTCTGTATTGTAGTATTTTAGTTTGTGTTTCATTTTTTATAAGCTCTAAAACTTTGTGAAAAGATGTTTCTGGTGTTTTATTTGGCGTAGGTCCTTTGTTTTGAATCTCAACCGTAATATTTTGTATTGCCTCAAAGTGATCATTCATAAGAAGCGCCGCCAGTCAAATCTATCTTACCTTCATCTGCCAACTTCTTGATAACGGCTATAATCTCTTTTTGAGCTTTTTCTACATCAGAGGCTCTTACTGGACCCATAGCTTCCATATCTTCCTTCATTATAGTGGCCGCTTTCTGAGACATATTTGAGAAGAATTTTTCTTTTATTGTATCAGAAGCTCCTTTTAAGGCAATCATAAGTGTATTTTTGTCTACGGCTTTTAATATCTCCACTATGTCCCTATTGCTTAGTTTTGCTATATCTTCAAATACAAACATTTTATCTTTTATACGTTCTGCTAAATACTTATCCTCTTGCTCTATTTTGTTTAAAATCTTATCGGTGATTTTTTTATCAAGCAAGTTTAGCACTTCTGCCGCTAATATAAGCCCGTTTGTTTTTTGAGAGAACCCGCTCAAACCTATACCTCTTATCTCTTCTGCCAGGTTTTCTATAAGCTCTCCTAAAAACTCTGGAGATATGTTTTCCAATGTTGCAAGCCTCTTTGTTACCTCCACAGCTATATTCTCTGGCAAATACTGCAACACATCAGCTGCTCTCATTGGACTTAATTGAGATAACACAACTGCTATAGTTTGAGGATGCTCTTTTGCCAATAAAGAAGCCAAAATTTTAACATCTACTTTTTCTAATTCTTGAAAACTCTTTATAATGGTAGAACTACTTACAAATTCATATATCTTTGCAAATTTTTCTGGCGGTAAAACTTTTCTTGCAAACTCCAAGAGTTGCTCGGTATCTGGTGATACTATTGTTGTTTCTTGATAATCTTGTAAAAATTCTTTAGCTATCTCCTCTACATCCTGAAGAGTAATGCCTTGAAGAGTATTCATGTTTACAAATATCTCTTGGAGCTCCGATTCATCTAATTCTTTCATGATTTCTACAGATACCTCCGGAGGCAAAGCCATCATAAGTACCGCAGCTTTTTGAGCCTTCGTCAATTTATCTACCGGCATAATTATTATAATAAATCATTTTTATTTATATAGCAACATATTAATCTGATTTGAAAAACAACCACGCATTATCACCGCCTTTTGGGAATCTTATAAGATGATACTTGCCTTTTAATTTGTTGCCATTTAGTATAAAATCGTATTTTTTATCTGTTCGTTCTAAAAGCTCAAAGGTACCTTTGTCCCAAATTTTTACTACACCAGCCCCATATTGGCCCTCTGGTATTATTCCTTCAAAGTTTGCATATTCCAAGGGATGATCTTCTGTTTGTATTGCCAATCTTTTTATATTTTTTTGGGTAGGTGGTTCTTTTGGTATAGCCCAAGATTTTAACACACCATCTAAAGCCAGCCTAAAATCCCAATGCAGATGAGAAGCATGATGCTCTTGTACTACAAATATAGGTTCGTGGTCTTCTACTACGCTCCATTGAGGTTCTGGTGTTTTTGAAAAATCCCTCTTTTTAGAATAATCGCTCATGATATTATATCAAGCATTTTTTTGACCGCTTCCCCCAAGCCAAACAATACCGCATTTGATATTATAGAATGCCCTATATTGAGCTCTTCTATAAGCTCTTTTAAATCCAAAACAAGGTGTATATTTTGATAAGTGATACCGTGCCCTGCGTAAACATTCAACCCTAACTCCCTTGCTAAGGTTGCAGCTTTTCTCAATCTATCTTTCTCTTCTTCTAAAAGCCTAAAATCTCTCTTATGAAAACTTTCTGCAAATCTTCCAGTGTGTAGTTCTATCGCATCTGCGCCTGCAAATTTCGATGCTTCTACTTGCTCAAGGTCTGGGTCTATAAAAAAAGATACCTCTATTTGATTTTCTTTAAAATCTTTTATATAGCTTTTCAAATAATCTATGTTTGACAATATGTCTAATCCGCCTTCGGTGGTTATCTCTTGTCTTTTTTCTGGCACAAGAGTAACTCTTTGAGGTTTTACTTCTAATGCGATAGCTTTTATTTCTTCTGTAGGAGCCATTTCAAGGTTTAGTGGAATTTCTACCAAAGTCCTCACCAACCTTACATCTTCATCTTTTATGTGTCTTCTATCTTCTCTTAAATGCATTGTGATTTGGTGAGCACCAGCTCTTTTTGCTATAAAAGCAGCTTCCAATACAGATGGTTCAAAAGTTTTTCTCGCTTCTCTAATAGTAGCTACGTGATCTATGTTCACGCCTAGTCTCATAGTTATTCCCACTCTATTGTAGCCGGTGGTTTTGAAGATATATCGTAAATCACCCTGTTGATACCTTTTACTTCTTGTATTATTCTCCTCATCACATGTTCTAAAAATTCATAAGGAAGCTTTGACGGTTCTGCGGTCATTCCGTCTTGGCTATCTACCGCTCTTAAAGCTAAAACCTTTTCGTATGTTCTGTTGTCTCCCATTACCCCCACAGATTTTATTGGTAAAAGCACAGCAAAAGCTTGCCATGTCTTATCGTATAAATCCCACTTTTTCAACTCTTCTATAAAAATAGCATCCGCTTCTCTTAGTATGTTTAAATCTTCTTCTTTTACATCTCCTATTATTCTTATTGCAAGCCCTGGACCAGGAAATGGATGTCTATATACCATATCTTTTGGAAGACCAAGCTCTAAACCTAAGGCTCTTACTTCATCTTTGAAGAGTTCTCTCAATGGTTCCAAAAGTTTTAGATTCATTTTTTCTGGAAGTCCTCCAACGTTGTGGTGAGACTTTATTTTTGCTGATCCATGGATACCAGCGCTTTCAACAAGATCTGGATAAAGCGTACCTTGAAGCAAAAACTCTGCGTTGTATTTTTTGGCTTCTTCTTCAAAAATCTCTATAAAAGTGTTTCCTATGATTTTTCTTTTCTGTTCTGGGTCTTCAACGTTTTTAAGCTTTTCTAAAAACAAATTGCTTCTATCAAGCGCTACTATATTAAGACCAAGTTTTGTAAGATTTGATATTACTTCCTTTGACTCGTTTTTTCTAAGAAGTCCATGATCTACAAAAATACACGTTAGTCTATCACCTATGGCTTTGTGGGTTAAAACAGCAGCTACGGCAGAATCTACACCACCGGAAATAGCGCATATTACCTTTTTATCCCCAACTATCTCTCTTATCTCTTCTATTTTATGCTCTTTGAAGCTTTTCATATTCCAGTTTGGTTGGCATTTTGCTATATCAAACAAGAAATTTGACAACATCTCTTTACCGTATTCGGTGTGATAAACTTCCAAATGAAATTGGACACCGTATATTGGAAGATGCTTATGTTTTATAACAGCGTTTTCTGAGTTATCAGAAAAGCCTATAGACTCAAAATCCTTTGGCAACGTGTATACTTTGTCCGCATGGCTCATCCAAACCACGGTATGCTGTGGTATATTTTTGAAAAAATCGCTAGGTTTAAAATCTAAGTATGCCTTACCATACTCGTGTTTATCTGATTTTTCCACTATTCCACCAAACTCATAGGCTATTAACTGATGCCCATAGCATATTCCCAATATGGGTATTCCAAGCTCATAAACCCTCTTGTCAAGCTTTGGTGCATTTTCCTCGTACACCGAGTATGGGCCTCCAGAAAATATCAAAGCGCATGGCTTTTTTGCAATTATCTCTTCAATTTCTATATCTGGTGAAACTATCTCGCTATAAACTCCTAATTCTCTTACTTTCCTAGCTATAAGCTGTACATATTGAGACCCAAAACTAACTATCAGTACGGAACTTTCCAATGTTTTACCCTTACAATATGAACTTATATCATCAGCCTTTCTAGTTCTCTTTTCTTAAGTATCTCTATATAGCCTCTTTCCGTATGTATTATACCCTCTTTTTTCCATTTGCTCATAATACGTATAGCTGTTTCTACGGTGGTACCTGTCATTTCTGCTATATCTTGACGAGTTATTGGTATTTCTATTGATATTTTGCCACCTTCTTTTTCCTCACCTACCGACTTTGCCAGTTCTAACAGCACTCTTGCTATGCGCTCTTCTACTCTACCAGAAGCTATGGATTTTAATATATCGTAAGCGTACAAAAGATTGTGAGTAGCATCACAAGTTACTTTTACAGCAAAAGCTGGATATTTAATAGCTAAATTTATAAAATCTTGGTTTGAGAGATATAAAACAGATGATTCTGTCATAGATTGAGCTGTGTAGGTAGTTTTTATCTTTGACTTTATGCTTGACCCGCCCCACTCAATCCATCCAAAGGTATCTTTTGGAAATACGAGCCTTACTATAATTGTACGGCCGTCCTGGGTTTCTTTTATGAGCTTGACGATGCCATCCATCAATATAAAAAGCCCAGGTTCAGATTCCTCTTCAAAGAATATATATTCGTTTTTCCTATATTCTCTCATATTCAGAAGACTTGCTACTTCCTTTATTTCGTCGTTAGACATATTTTCAAATATGCTAACGCTTTTCAGAAACTTTATTTTCTGATCTATGGTGCTCTTAGGCTTTTCCATTGTTTCCATATGTACCTCCAAAAATAATATAAATTAGTGATATAACCATATGATTATACCATCATATACTAAATTTATGCAAAGAAAATATTTTTTCAAGATATTCTTTTATGGTGACATCTCCTCCTCGTGGTTCATCGAGTATACTGGTATATATTTGTGGTTCCATAATATCATCGAAATCTTCATAATCTACAGACTCTAAAAGCAACTTTGCCTCTTTTGTGACTTTTATAGATTTCACATCAACACCTTCTAAATGAAGCCATATCAAAGACCATGCCCTGGCAAGACTTATTGGATTGTATCCACCACCTCCAAGCAAAATAAATTTCTTTGTATATTTTTTTATTATATCTATTGCTTTTACATAAATGTTGTTTGATAAGTAAAATTTTGATAGATAATCTTCTTTTACAGCATCAACACCCATTTGTATTACAAAAACCTCTGGTGTAAATTTTTTTGTGGCTATTTCAATAGCTTTTTCTAAAGCGTACAAGAAATCGTTATCGTTAATATTCTTTGGAAGAGGTATGTTCATGTTAAAGCCAAAGCCTTCACCTTTTCCCAATTCATCTGCATATCCAACGTGGAAAGGAAATGCATACTCTGGAGATTGGTGCAAGCTTATTAAAAACACATCAGCGCTGTCGTAAAAAGCCTCTTGAACACCGTCTGGATGATGAGCGTCTAAATCTATATACATTATCTTCTTAAAACCATGTTTTTGTAGATGCAATATGCTTATGACTGGATCATTTAAAAAACAAAAACCGTTTGCCCGTGATTTCATAGCGTGATGCATTCCACCTGCTGGATTAAACACTACAAATTCATTCTCGGTTTTATAGTTTTTAATATAAGATTCTACGGCTTGAATACTAGAGCCAGTTGCCAACAAAGACCCTTTCCACATCCCAGCTGATACAGGGTTTTCTATAGTTCCTATAGCATATTTTTCTCTTATATAATTGGTTGCTTTCATTGTGTTATCAGCTTCTATAAGAGCGTCTATGTAATCTCTTGTATGGAAAATAAGCAACTCTTCTATCGACGCATTTCTTCCTTCCAAATAATCAACATCAAAACCAAGCGCCGTAAGGTAGTTTATCATAAGGGAAACCCTAGGCACTCTCAGTGGATGATTTTTAGGGTATCTTAATTCTTTATACTTTTCGCTAGCTATTAAAATGTTCACACTGTCAAAAGCCTAAAAATAAAAATGATTTATTTACCTAGCCACTGGTCTAGCTGCTTTTCACTGCTTGGAGCTCCTGGATGCATTTTGCCGTCCATACCTATAATAGTAGGTGTACCTTGAACACCAAGCTTCATAGCTTCTTGCATAGAGTTTTTGATAAAAGCCTCTCCTTCTGGACATTGAGATAACGGTGCTTTTGCATTGTAAGCAGCGTGTAGGCTGTTCCATCCTTTTTTGTTGCACCAAAGCCCTACAGCAGATTGGAAAGCCCCTGGATGTATTGGTAGTGGGAAAAGTATTACTCTTACTTCTACGCCATTTTTATCAGCCCATTTTTGTATAAGAGGTTCTGCCTCGTGGCAAAATGGACATTTAGGATCAGTGATTAGATATATATATTTGTCTGCTGGCGGCGGATTTGTTCCAAAGTAAGATTTTCCTTTATAATAACTAAAAGCTACATACTGATTTAGCCCTGATTCTTCATTTTTGCTTACTTTTAAGAATTGATTCATGGTTTCTTGTGTAAGGTTTTGCTTTGTTATAGCATTTAGAAGCTGGCCAGCTATAAAGTAGTTTCCTTTTGGATCTGTATATATTACGGTTGGTGGCCCACCATTTATTTTAATAACAACTTCACAAAGGCCTTTTATTTGTTGTAAAGGTTTTTCTGCTACTACTTGGACTTTTGCACCTGGTGGTGTAAAGTGCCCAACATTTGTAACTATAGTATTGTTAGACGGGCATTTTGTAGCTTGAAGTTTACTGCAAGCATTTAAGCCAATGCCGGTAGTAGCAACTGCAAGTGCAAGTATGCCGTATTTTGCTAAGCTTGACTTCAAAAATTTAGCTTTTTTAAATTTAATATTCATAATTACCTCCGCGCAATATTATATCAGTATAACATGAAATTTATGTGATTATCTAAAAAGTGTTTTATGAAGCTGTTTTTGCCGGTTCTAACAGATGTTCAGATATTTTTATATGTTTTATGGCTTCTTTTACAAATTCAACATTTAATTTATGTCCACCCATGTAAGAATATATATTCGCTGAAAATCTTACACCGGTTAGATACAAATCTCCTATTAAGTCTAGGACTTTATGGCTTACGGGTTCATGAGAGTGTCTCAGTCCACCTTGGTTTAATACACCTGTATCCGTAAGGACTATGTTGTTTTCCAAAGAACCACCTTTTCCAAGACCTAACTTTCTAAGCTTTTCTATGTCTTCTATATGACAAAACGTTCTAGCACTTATAAGCTTTCTATCTACGTGTGGCTTTTCTAATAAAGAGTTGTAATTATAGGATTGATGCTTTAGAAAATTTCCAAAAAATCCCTCAAATGTAATAGACAAACTTTTTTGGGGTTTTGCCATTATATATTTGTTGCCCTCTGAAACTCTTACAATATTTGAAAGATAGCCAAAATATTTAGGAGCATCTTGAGCTACTTTGTATTTTTCTAAAAGCTTAAAAAACTCACAAGCACTGCCGTCCATAATAGGAGATTCTTCAGAATTTACAAACTCCACTATTACATTATCTATATCTGCTAAATATAGGGCTGCCATTATATGTTCTATAGTTCTAAAAGTTACTATACCGTTTCCTATAGACGTTGAATTTGAAGTATCTACTACATTTTCTACATGAGCTTTTACTTTATAAGCGTTTCTCATAAATATTATACCTGTATTTTCTTCCGCTGGATGGAACTTTATCTTTGATATTGCGCCTGAGTGTATACCTATACCCTCTAATGTAAAAGAATCAGATATTGTATTTTGTAAAAAACACTCGTTTCTCATACAAAGTAATCTAAGCAAATTATGTGCCAATAGATGATATGTATTTTGCTATAGATTCTACGCTTGGCTTTTGCGGAACGTAAGTTACTTTAAATCCTTCATTTTTGATAGCATCTGCTGTAGTGTTTCCTATGGCAAATATATCTTTCTCGTTTAAAATATATTTGTAATTTTGCAAATTTTTTAAAAATCCTAAAAAAGCCGAAGGGCTAGCGAAAAATATTCCATTTACTATCTTAACAACCTCTAACACCTTGCTTATATCGTAAATCTTATGCTTAGTTTTGTAGGCTTCTAATATGAAAATATCTTTGTTTTTTACCATATTCTTTATATCTTCTGGAAGCTCAAAGTCTGTCCTTATCCAAAGGGTTTTACCACTTACTATAGGTATTATCTCTTTTATTGAATCTCTAACAACTAATTTTTTCGTGTTGTAAAATCCCAAGAAGAACTCTTTCGTTTTTTCTCCCACAATATATATATTGATGTTTGCATTTTTGCAAATATATAAATTTTTAAAAAATATTTCCACAGCTTTTCTGCTGCTAAAGATTATACTTTCAAAATCAAAGCCTTTTAATTCAAACTCTTTCGGTATTGTTTCTATCATAGGTAAGCTTATGGTGTTTATGTTGTAAGAAGAGAATATTTTTTTAGATTCTAAGTTTTTCTCTTCTTCTCTTGTGAGAAGCAAGTTATACATTGTATATGTCTTTTGATAGTTTTGAGAGAATACCGTTTATAAAAGAAGGCGTTTTTTTATTACCATAGTTGTTTGCAATTTCTACATAATCTATGATAGCTTGTATGTTTCTTTTAGGTTTTATGTAAATAAATTCTGTGAAAGCTGTCCTTAAAATAGCTTTTTCTATACTACCCAAATCATCAAGAGTCCAATTTTCAAGATAAGAGGCTATTTTCTTGTCTATACTTTCTATATTTTCTTCAAACTTTTTCGTTATAAGTAGTGCATATTTTTGACTATCTTTTTTAAGCGGTGGTTCGCTCATGTTTATAATTTCTTGAGCTATGGTAGCTATTTCTCCACCGCTTATATCCCAAGCGTAAAGACTTCTAAATGCTATTTCTCTTGCTCTTGCTCTTATTTCTTTCATTATAAGCTCCAATAAAGAAAACCGTTTTTTAAGAAAATATCTTTGTTGTATAAGCTTTTTATATCTATCAAAATTTTTGGGCTTTTAGTAATATTTTCGTAAAATCTTATATCGTATTCTCCAAAAGCGTTATGCTTTACCGCTACCACTATAGCGTCGTAAGGTGCCTCTTCATAAGGGTCTTGTAAAAGTTCTATACCATATTCTTTAAACACCTCATCTTTATATACGTAAGGGTCGTATATGTATGTATTTATACCAAACTCTCTGAGTTCGTTGTATATATCTACTACTTTTGAGTTTCTTATGTCTGGGATATTTTCTTTAAAAGAAAGCCCAAATATGATTATCTTTGAAGATTCTATTTGTTTTTTTGCTTTTATTAAAAGCTTTAAAATATTTTGCACCACAAAGTTTGGTATATTGTCGTTTACTCTTCTACCAGAAAGAATTACCTCTGGATGATGGCCTAACTCTTGAGCCTTGAATGTAAGATAGTAAGGGTCTACGCTGATGCAGTGCCCTCCTACCAAACCTGGTTCAAACTTGAGAAAATTCCACTTGGTAGCCGCAGCTTCTAATACATCTTTTGTATCTATTCCTATTTTATGGAAAATCATTGATAGTTCGTTCATCAGTGCGATGTTTATATCTCGCTGAGTGTTTTCTATAACTTTAGCAGCTTCTGCAACTTTTATGGATTTCGCCTTAAATATCCCAGCTTTTACAACCTTAGAGTATATTTCAGATATTATATTAAGACTATAATCGGTATCTCCAGAAACTACTTTTACTATATTTTCAAACCTGTGTATTTTATCACCAGGATTTATGCGTTCTGGTGAATAGCCCACAAAGAAATCTTTTTTCCACGTAAGTCCTGATTCTTTTTCTAAGATAGGCACGCATTCTTCTTCCGTTAAGCCTGGATATACCGTAGATTCATACACCACTATGCTATCTTTTTGTAAATTTCTCCCAACTATAGTAGATGCGCTAAATATAGGTTTTAGGTCTGGTACCTTATGCTTATCTATAGGTGTTGGTACCGTGATGATAATAAATTTACATTTTTTTATATGCTCTTCGTTGGATGTAAAAAATATGTTGCTATTTAGAAGTTCTTCAGAAGTAGTCTCCTTCGTTCTGTCTATACCTAATTTTAGTTCGTTTATCCTTATTTGGTTTATATCAAAACCTATTACGTTAAAATGTTTTGCAAACGCTACCGCCAATGGAAGCCCTACATATCCAAGCCCTACTACGCATATTGACTCTTTTTTGTTTAGGAAATCTTCCGCTTTTATCATGCCTTCTTGATTATTGCAAAATGCTTTTTACCTACTTGAACTCTTATTTCGTTTTCAACAACTATTTCTTTGTTTGGATCTGTTATCTTCTCTCCGTTTATTCTTAGTCCTCCTCCAGATATTATTCTTCTTGCTTCGTTGTTTGAAGGTGCAAAACCTATCTTTACTATAAGTTCGTAAGCTTTTAAAGAATCTTTATCAGAAAAGCTAAATACTGGTGCATCTTTTGGAAACTCTTTTTGGGAAAATGTTGATTCAAAAAATTCTTTTGCTTCTTTCGCTTTTTCTTCTGAATGAAATCTCGATACAATTATGTATGCAAGTTGTTTTTTGGCTTCCATAGGATGCATAGCTTTTATCTTCTCTATCTCATCTGGGGTCTTATCGGTGAGCAAAGTATAATAATCGTACATAAGCTCGTCAGATATGCTCATAATTTTCCCAAACATATCTTTAGGGTCATCTTTTAAGGCTATGTAGTTGCCATAGCTTTTTGACATCTTCTTTACGCCGTCTGTTCCTACTAAAAGCGGCATCGTAATACATACTTGTTTTTCTAAACCGTAATCTTTTTGAAGTTCTCTTCCTACAAGCAAGTTAAATTTTTGATCAGATCCTCCTATCTCTATGTCTGCTTTTAATACTACAGAGTCGTATCCTTGAAAAAGTGGATATAAAAACTCATGAATGTGTATAGGAGAGCCTTCTTTGTAGCGCTTCTGAAAATCATCTCTTTCTAGCATTCTTGCCACTGTATATTTTGAAGCGAGGTTTACTATATCTTTTGTTGTCATAGTGGATAACCACTCGCTGTTGTAAGCAATTTTTGTTTTATCTTTGTCTAAAATCTTAAAAACTTGTTCTTGATACGTTTTTGCGTTTTCCAACACCTCTTCTTTAGAAAGAGGAGGCCTTGTTTCGTTTCTCCCTGTGGGGTCTCCTATCATCGCTGTAAAATCACCTATTAAAAATATTATTTCATGGCCTAAATTTTGAAAGTCTCTTAGTTTTTGAAGCAAAACCGTGTGCCCTAAGTGCAAATCTTTCGCCGTAGGGTCAAAACCTGCTTTTACTACAAGGGGTTTACCCTTTTTTAACTTTTCTATAAGCTCTTCTTTCTCTATAATTTCTACAGTTCCTTTTTGTATAATCTCTAACTGCCTTTGTATATCCATGGTTATATATTATACCTGTTTTTGGCTTTTAATATGCTATAATATGTTATTAGCCCTGGTAGCTCAACTGGATAGAGCATGGGACTACGGATCCCAAGGTTGCGGGTTCGACTCCTGCCCAGGGCGTTTCAGAAGAATGATCCAAGCACAAAAGATATTTTTTCTCTTGCTGTATCTCCTGGAACTGGCTTTGTTTTAAAAGCAAGATCAAGTCTTACTGGCGCATAAGCTGTTATAAATCTTATACCAACACCATAGCTTCCCAGCCATTTGCTTGGTTTTAGACCAGACCAAGAATCAGCACCTCTACCTGTATCGTAAAATGCATCTACGTAGAAAATATTTTTATATAGCGGATAATCTGCTTCAAAGTTTAACACAATTTCCCTTGTAGCACCTATTGGTTCATCTGCTGAGTCAAGAGGACCAGCGTAACCGTAGCTATAACCTCTTATCGTATAGTCACCACCTACAAAAAATTCATCATCCAAAGGCACAACCGAATTTGAGTATGCTTGAGCCCAGCCAATAGTCTCTCTTGCTGAGAATATTGTACCAGTGTAGAATATATGGTCTTTTATAAAGTTTGCGTTTGAAAGCACTAATTTTTGAAATTTTTCAGTACCACCAAGCACTGGTAAAGCAATTGTGTATGTTAAAGATTGTATAGAGCCCTTTGAAGGGAACAGATAGTAGTCTGTGGTGTTATGTGAAACAGAGAATATCAATTTTCTTGCTTGCCAAGTGCCTGCTTGGGATTGGATTACCGGCGGAGTTGAAGACGATATATCAGAATAAGTTACTTTTTGTATGCTTGAGCCTAAACTTGCATACCAATATTCACCAAACTCTTTGGTAAAGGTTAAGTCAAAGCCAACCCTTTGAACGGTATAGTCTATGTAATAAATTTTTGTATCGTACAATGATCCAGTTACATCTATCGGCTTGTTAAACAACCATTTATGTGTGTAACTTATTGAGTCGTTTTGGTAGTTTGCACCGTATGATAAAGATATGCCAGCTATATCGCCAGTACCTAGGAAATTACCTTTCCTAATGGATGCAAAACCGGCCAATCCTGTTACCTGATTGTATCCAAGACCAACTGAGAACTGACCTGTATATCTCTCTTGAATTTTTGTATATATGTCGTCAAAGTTATCTGGTTTTGGCACTGGTACTATTTGTACGTTGTCATAGTAACCTAAGTTCATTATGCGGTCTTTAGACCTACTTAGTTCATGTCTTGTGATAAGGTCGTATTCTTGCAACCTCATTTCTCTTCTTATAACATAGTCTCTTGTTTCGTAATTTCCTCGTATATGGATTTTACCAGCATATACTGGGCCACCTTCGTAAACATGAAAAACTAAGTTTACAGTTTTATTTTTAAAATCCGGTTCCTTTTTTACGCTGGTGTATTCGTTGATGAAACCTATCTTACCGTATTTATCAAATATTCTTTTTTCTATAAGCTTTATTATAGATTTTTTATAATATCTCTTGCTGTCCCTATGTTGTATTATTTTATCTAAAAGCTCATCTTCAGAATACATTTTGTTTCCTTTGAAAACTATTTTACCTATCTTATACCTTGGCCCCTCGTTTATTTTTATTGTTATATTTACCCTATCTCCATGTTTTTTTATAATTGGTTCATCTATTTGAACTTCAAAAAACCCTTCATTTTCATAAAATTTTTTCAATCTTTTTATATCATCCATAAGTATATGTTTGTTAAAGGGTGGATGCCATCTAAAAGCCAAGAGACTAAAAGGCTGCGTTTTCATATGATCCAAGAGTCTACCATCGCTAAAAGTCTTGTTACCTATAAAATGAATATCACCTACATAGGTAGGTTTTGTTTCCTTTATATAAAACACCAATCTTGATGCACCTTTAACGGGTATTATCTTATAGGTTACACCCACATGAGAATACCCAGCTTCTTCATAGGCTTTTTTAATACGGTTTATAAGCAAATGAATTTCTTCTTCGCTTAGGACTTTTCCTAGCTGGAATTGTTTTATAATTTCTATCTTTTCATTTATGCTTGAAGACGGCGTTAAACCTCTAGTAGCTTGATTTAAGCCAAATTTTCCTACCTCCGTCTCTATGCCTAGCTTTTTAGCAAGATCTTTAGAGCTTAATCTTTTGTTGCCTTTAAACTCTATACGATATATAATAGGCAAATCTTGTACAACGTATATAAGCTTGACATGATCGTCTTTTTTTATTTCTTTTACTGCTATATTTTTGAAATATCCAGTTTCATACAACCTTTTTATGTCTTCGTCCAACATGGTTTGCGAAAATTGCATACCAGGGTGTAGTTTCATAAACCCTTTAATAAGACCTGATTGTATATACTTGTTTCCAACAACCTCTATTTTTGATATAGTTTGGGAAAAGCCAAGCGATACTAAAAGCAATATAAATAAAAACAATTTCTTCATCAGTACTTTCTCTCCTCCGGTTTATAAATACTTGTATCTACTTCTTTATAGCTCAAGTTAAGCTCGCCATTTTTATACTGCACTAGCGAATGTTTTAAAAAATTCTCATCGTCCCTTTCCTTATAATCCTCTCTCCAGTGCCCACCTCTTGATTCTCTTCTGTTTAAAGCGCATAAAGCTACCGCTCTAGATAATTCAAGCATGTTTCTTAATTCTAAAAGCTCAATAAGATTTGTATTAAATATTCTCGATTTGTCAGATACCGGTATATAATTCCACATGTCCAACAGTTTTGTTAGCTCTTCGTAAGCATCTTTCAAAGAGTTTTCTGTTCTAAATATACCCATGTTAAACCACGTTATCTCCCCCATCTTATTTCTTACTTCGTGCAATTTAACATCTCCTTCTCTTTGCATCAAAGAGTTTATATAAGCTTCAGATTTTATTACAGGATTTTTATTTGAAAAGTCAGAATGTTTTGCATATTCACGTGCGTATTCACCGGCATATTTGCCAAATACCACAAGCTCAGTAAGGGAATTACCTCCTAACCTGTTTGCACCGTGTACCGATACACAAGCGCACTCTCCTATAGCTAAAAGCCCCTTTACGCTGGTTTCAGAGCTTTTAAAATCAACAACATCTATGCCGCCCATACAATAATGAGCTGTCGGTCTTATGGGTATTGGAGCTTTCACTGGGTCTATACCTTCAAAATCAATGGCTAGTTGTCTTACCTGAGGCAATCGTTCATTTATTTTTTCTTCTCCCAAATGTCTTAAATCTAAATATACGTATGCAGATGTTCCTTCTCCTACACCAAGACCGCTTTTTATTTCGAGCTCTATAGACCTTGACACTATATCTCTCGGAGCTAACTCCATTTTATTAGGAGAATATTTCTCCATAAACCTTTCGCCCTTAACATTTAAAAGGTATCCCCCTTCTCCTCTTGAAGCTTCTGAAAGCAGTATACCAGTTTTGGCAAGACCCGTTGGATGAAACTGAATAAACTCTATATCTTTTAAAACTATACCCTTTCTAAGGGCTATGGCTTGCAAATCTCCGGTATTGCCAGACGCGTTTGTGCTTCTGTGCCAATATATTCTTGCAAACCCACCACCAGCTAGTATTAAAACCTTCGTTTTTATATACAATATGCTTGAATCTTTTATGTTTAAAAGCTCAACACCCTCTATTTTCTCATTTTCTATATCTATATCAAGCAAAAAATACTCGTTAAAAAAATCTATATTTTCTTTTGACATTGCTTGTTCAAATAGTGTATGTAGAAGTACGTGGCCTGTTCTATCCGCCGAATAAACAGTCCTTGGGAAAGAAGCTCCTCCGAAAGGCCTTTGAGCTATCTTGCCATCGTTCGTCCTTGAAAATGGGACGCCCATCCTGTCCAACTCGTATATCACGTCTGGAGCATTCTTGCACATAAATAAGACAGCTTGTTGGTCTGCCAAAAAATCGGCACCTTTTATTGTATCAAAAGCATGTTTTTCTGGGGAATCGTTTGGATCAGCTACTCCTATGCTGGCGTTCATACCACCTTGAGCGGCACCAGTATGAGACCTTGTTGGAAAAACTTTAGAAACAACCGCTATTTTTATATTTTTATCTTTAGATGCTTCTATGGCAGCCATAAGACCAGCACCACCACCGCCTATTACAACTATATCGTACTTTAGCATACAAATATTATATATGAAAAAACCAAAAATTTACTGAGATTGGTTATTGGGATTTTGATTATTTGGAATGATGCCCCAATTTCTTTCTATTTGGTCCCATTTGTTGTTTGGATTTTCATACTGTGCAAGCGTGGTAAGTTCGCTTCCTTTAATATTTAAGATGGTTATTTCAACTCTTCTGTTCATAGCTTTATTTTGTGGTGTTGTATTAGGCACCAGCGGATGATACTCGCCATACCCAGCTATCTTTATCTTTGATGGATCAAAACCTTTAGATATGAAGTACTTAGCCACGGAAGCTGCTCTATCGGTAGATAATTCCCAATTTGAAGGAAATATGGGTGTATGTATAGGAGTGTTGTCGGTATAGCCATCTATTTCTATAGGATTTGGCAAGCTTGAAATTATTTTGTATATAGAATCAAGCAACGGATAATACTTAGGGTCTATATCAGCGCTTCCGCTCTTAAATAGCACAGCGTCTTGAAGTATTAGTTTTATACCTTGAGGTACCAATTTAACTTTAAACTTACCCTCTAGGCCCTGTTTTTTGAGCATTTGCTCTATTTTCTTCAGCTGCATGTTTATGTATTGACCTTTTTGAGTTAATTGAACCTTTGGGAGCACCGGTTGTGGTAGTATCTGTGATGGTAAGGTTTGCTCAAACGGAAGTATTCTCATGCCCATAGCTTTTGCAAAAGCCTCTGCATATATTGGTATAGCTTTAGAGCCTCTCATTATTGCATATAAAGCAATAAAAAGAGCTAGAAGAAGCGTTAAAAAATCAGCGTATGGTATAGCCCATTTTTCAGAAGCTTCTTCAGGACATTTCTGTTTTTTAGCCATATTTATCACGCATAAGCATTGAGCTTTTCTTCTATAAGCCTCGGGTTTTCACCTTTTGCTATAAGCCTTATACCCTCTATTGTCATATAACCAGCCATAACTATCATTTCAAGTTTTACCTTTGATTTTCTGCCCCACGGCCCAAAAACAAGATAAGAACTAGTGATACCATAAACAGTAGCCACAAAGGCTGTTGATATACCCTCTGCTAGTTTATTGGGATCGTTTAGCTGCGTGAGAGCATGCATCAACCCAAAAACAGCACCGGTTAGGCCCATGGTAGGTGAAGTTTCTGAACAAGTTTTCCAATACTCTACCCCTATTTTTAATTCTTCCTCTTCTTTTGTAAGCTCTGCTTCTAATATAGAAACTATAGTCTCTTCATCCATGCCAAGCACCATAAGCTCAACGCCTCGTTTTATAAGAGGATCTTTTATTTCGTCTATGCTGGATTCAAGACTCAATATACCCTCTTTACGGGCTTTGTTGGCTATCTCAATGATTTCTTCTTTGGTTTTTTCTGGGTTTACTACGCTACCGCTAAAGACCATCTTTAGAGCTTTTATTATATAACCTATCTTGCCGGCTGGTACGGAACCAAGCACTCCCAAAAGAGTAGAGGGTACTACTATTAAAAAAGCAGGAGGTTGTATTAAAATTGCCAGATGAGCTCCATCTAAAAAAGCTCCTAGCAAAAGCGTACCAAAAGCCAAAAAACCTATAATAGAGAATATATCCATATACTAAACCTAAATATCGGATAATTTATCCAATATTTTAAATATATCATATTTCTTTATTCTAAAAGCTGCTTTGTTGCATATTATCTTTGCATACGAATCAAATATTTTTTCCATCACTATGAGGCCATTTTCTTTTAATGTCTTCCCAGTTTGAGTTATGTCAACTATGTAATCGCTTAGTCCTATTATAGGAGCTATTTCTACTGAACCGTTTAATTTTATAATGTTTATAGAAACGTCTTTACCTTCAAAGAAGCTCCTGGCTATATTTACATACTTTGTAGCTACTTTTGTAAAATGAAGTATCTTGTAATCCTCGATTTTTTCTGGTTTTCCAGCTACTACCATACTACATTTGCCTATGTTCTTCAAATCTAAAATTTCATATACTTCTTTTGGTTCTTCTTTCAACACATCTAACCCTACCACCCCTATATCTGCTGCTCCTTGCTCTACATATGTTGCTACGTCTGAAGGTTTCACTATTAAAAATCTAAAACAACTTATATCAACTATTAGTTTTCTACTTTCTTCAATCTTAAAAGGTATTATAGCGCTCTTAACGAACAAATCTGAAACTTCTTCTAGCAGCCTTCCTTTTGGTATTGCTATTTTAAGCATCAAATTCTGGTTTTAATCTTATAAGTACTTCACCTGGATTTATAACTTCCCCTATTTCTACCAAAATTTCCTCTACTTGCCCATCTATTGTGCTTTTTATCTCATTTTCCATTTTCATGGCTTCTACTATTAAAAGCGTATCACCTTCTTTTACCTTATCACCTATGCTTACCTTTATATCTACAACCTTACCTGATATGTTTGAAGATATGTCGCCTACATCTTGAGCTTTTGGTCTTTTTGGTTTTACAGATGTCCCTTCTGGTATATCAACACTGCTGGATTTTTGTTGAGAAACTGTTATTTCTTTAATTGGTTCAACAGTTACCTCTTCTAATTGATCGTTTATTCTTATGAAGAAGAGCTTTCTATCTTTTGACATCCCTTCTCTACCAACTATTTTTATATTGAACTGTTCACCATGAACAGCTACATTAAATTCTACTGGCACGTTTTCGTTGCAATCGCTGTATGTATATTCTATTTCTTTTTGCACCAAACCTTTTTCAAATTTTTCTCGCCATTCAAAGAACTCTTTAGCTACCACTGGCAATATAGCATAAGAAAGTACGTCTTCTTCGTTTCTTGCCCCAGCCGTGTATGCTTCTTTTCTTATCTCTTCTAATTCGTTTTGAAGAAGATCGGCTGGTCTTATATCAAAATATGTTTTATCTTTTTCATCTTTTAATATAAGTTCCATAATTTCTGGTTTTATAGGAGCTGGTGGTTTTCCGTACAAACCTTTTACGTAATCTTTTATTTCTTTCGTGACAACTTTATATCTTTCTTTATTTACTACATTTAGAAAAGCTTGAGACCCCACCATTTGGCTTGTTGGTGTCACAAGAGGAGGATACCCTAAGTCTTCTCTCACTCTAGCCACCTCTTTCAAAACTTCTTCCAATTTATCTTCTAAATTTTGCTCTCTAAGCTGGCTTATAAAGTTGCTAATCATACCCCCGGGTACTTGATGTGTTAATACTGATACATCTGGATAAGGAGGTAGGGTATCGTATTTTTTATACTTTTTTCTTACCTCTCTAAAGATGTTGCCAGCTTCTTCGTAGAGTGCTTGGTCTACATCTATTTGATAACCAAACTCCCTAAAAACATATATCATAGTTTCTCCAGATGGATGAGAAGTCTGGGATGATAAGCTATAAAAAGCTGTATCAAACATAGTAGCCCCAGCCTCTAAGGCTTTAAGCTGAGCCATATTTGCAAGTTCTGCAGTGGTTTGCGTATGTACATGGACTGGAAGTTTAAATTCTTGTTTTAGAGCTTTTACCAAATCAAAAGCCATTTTTGGAGTTAGTATACCAGCTTGGTCTTTTATAGAAATTATATCTATACCCATATTTACTAAATCTTTTGCTATTTTCACATAATACTCAACAGTATGGACTGGACTTGTTGTATAAGATAGCACTCCCTTTACTATGGCATTTAAGCTTTTGGCAGTTTCTATAGCTTTTCTCATGTTTCTAACGTCGTTTAAAGCATCAAAAATCCTAAAAACTTCTATTCCGTTGTCGTAGGATTTTTTAACAAAAGCTTCTACAACATCGTCTGGATAATTCCTATAGCCTACAATATTTTGACCTCTTAATAACATTTCAAGTTTAGTGTTTTTTGCGATGTTTTTAAATTGTTTTAAACGTTCCCATGGATCTTCTTTTAGATACCTAAGACATACATCGAATGTAGCACCACCCCACACTTCCAAAGACCAAAATCCACATTTATCCAGAATTTCTAGCGTAGGAAGCATATCCTCTGTTCGTACTCTTGTAGCCAAAAGGCTCTGGATACCGTCTCTTAGGCTAACATCGGTAAAATATAATTTCTCCATACCACTATTATACACTAAAATGGTAAAATAATTTTTTATGGTTGAAAAGCTAAAGACTTATTGGGAAAATCTTTTGGATTTTATTACATTGCACCACGAAGTACCCATTCACATGTTGCTATTGTCATTTCTAACAGGGTTGTTGGGTGGTATAGGCGCTATTGTTTTTAGATCTATGATAGCATTTTTCCATAATCTTTTCTTCTATCAGAAGATAGATATTTTTTACAATGCAGATAAGCATAGTCTACCAAGTCCACTTGGTTGGTTCGTTATGTTTGTGCCACCTTTGGCTGGTATGGTAGTAGTTTACATAGTTCAAAATTACGCTATAGAGGCAAAAGGTTTTGGGACACCAGAGGTTTTACATGCGATTTACTATAGAAAAGGTAAGTTAAGGCCTAGGATAATAGGGGCGAGAATATTGGCTTCTTCAATATCAATTGGTGCTGGTGGGTCTGTGGGTAGAGAAGGTCCAATAGTACAAATAGGCGGTGTAATAGGTTCCACGCTAGGGCAAATATTTAAATTAGAATATTGGCAAATATATACACTTATAGCTTCTGGTGCTGGCGGTGGCATAGGGGCTGCTTTCAACACTCCTTTGGCAGGTGTGGTTTACGCTTTGGAGGTAATATCACCAGAAGCTAGCGTAAGAACCATAATTCCCGCTATCATATCCGCTGGAGTCGCAAGCTATGTTGGTAGACTTTGGTGGGGCAATAAACCTTCTTTTATAGTAGAAAATACTAAATTTATAATACCTTCTATACATGCCTTACCTCTTGAAGCTATAATGTTTTATATACTCTTAGGCATCTTAGTTGGTATAGGAGGGGCTATGTACGTATATTGGATATATTATTCTGAAGCAGTTTTTATAAAAATCTCTAAAAATCCTTACATAAGGCATTTTATAGGTATGACTATAGTCGGTTTTTGCGCTGTTATGTTTATGCATTTTACTGGACATTACTACGTACAAGGTATAGGCTATGCTACGGTTCAGGATGTGTTAAACCAAGTCATCAAAAATGCATGGTTTTTAATATTTTTATTCTTTATGAAACTTCTCTTGACAGGGGTTTCTCTTGGTTCTGGCGGTTCTGGTGGTGTGTTTTCTCCTGGTATTTTTATGGGCGCTACATTAGGTGGCGGTATTGGGCTTTTGGCAAAACAAATAGATCCACACATCCCAATTAACATGGTATCGTCTGGTGTAGTGGGTATTGCAGCGATGCTAAGTTCTACGGTAAGCGCTCCTATTACCGCTGTGGTTATGAGTTTCGAGATGACGAGAGATTATAGAGTTGTGGTCCCATCAATGATAGCCGCTGGCGTTGCTTTTGGCGTAAGGCGCATGATTATACATTATAGTATAGACACATTTAAGCTAGAAAAACAAGGTTTTCACATACCAGAAACATATGTAAGGGTGTTACACTATCCGAAGCATGAAGATTAAACATGGGCGATACAGGGCTCGAACCTGTGACCTCCACCGTGTGAGGATGGCGCTCTCCCAGCTGAGCTAATCGCCCTTAATTAACTAGAAGTATTTTAATAAACCTTCTACTATCTTGTTAGTATCTATCTCATAAGAACCGTTAGCAATTTTGGCTTTTATCTCTTCAATCTTCTTAGCCATATCTTTTATATTTTCGTTAGAGTTTGAATTTATATTTTTAGCCACGGACGATAATTCCACTTTGTAAGCTTGCCCGTTGTTTTCTTGAGTTGCAAGCTCCTCATTTACAGCGCTGCTGATTTGTTTTTGCGCTTTTTCTTTCTTTGCAATAGAAGTATCTAGCCCAGTGTTCCTAGTGATATCTCCTTCTATCCTACTCATATAACACCTCTATATAAATATCGGAATATATTTAAGATATTTTAACATGAATTGTTTGCAAGGCTTTTATGAATATAATACAGGACTCTTGCTCCCAACAGTAAAGACGCCATTAACCAGTCTATCCATATCAAGAAAGCTATTATTAGCCAAAGCGATGCGTAAACTATACTTTTAATGAGTAAGTGTGATATGTATACTGTTATTACATATTTTAAAAGCAACAAAGCTAAGGATTCTACAATGGATACTGCAAATACATAAATTTTACGAATATTTTTGATTGGTATAAAAATGCTGTATATAGAATAAAAAAATATTGTAAAAAACAGTAAATAGCTAAGATTTTTGGTAAATTCCAGAGGTAAGTTTAGATGTTTGAACACTAAACTTATATAAAACAAATAAACAGAACCACCAGTAAATATCACCACAAAAAACATTAAATACAGAAAATACATGAACTCTATGCGTTTTGCCTCTTTTTTATCCCACATAAGCGCTATAGCGTAATCTAAATCTTTTATAAATCCCGTAGAGAAATATAGAGATACCAAAGCTCCTATAATACCGGCCTTTAACCTCTTTTGCTCTAGATAGGATATATCTTTTATTATTTTATTGGCAAAATCTGGAAACACAGAGCTAAGATGATATATATAGTTATCTATTTTATTTTCTAAAAACATATGTAGAAAAAAACCAGCCCCAAGCATAAGAGGTACTATTGCCATTATGAAGCTGAAAGATAAGGCTCCGGCATGGTAAAGTATTTTTAATCTAAAAAAATCTAATACAAAATTTATTAAGTTTTTCACATACTTAAAACGCTGCTGTGAGTAGAACTATAACACCAGCTACAATAACTCCAAGTACCACTATCGTAGTAACAAGGTCAAAAGCGCCCATTCCCTTTTCCATATTTAAGCTCCTTTTGTCCTTTTGAGGACCACTTCTTTAAATTCCTTAAGTGTTGGATTTATGTGTATTGTCTCGTTTAACTTTCCTTCCAACACTTCCATGGTTTTATAACCATTGCCGGTAATGTATGCTACCACAATCTCATCTGGTTTAAAGTACCCTTGTTGAGCTAGTTTCTTCAATACAGCTATAGTGGTACCACCGGCTGTTTCCGTAAATATCCCTTCTGTTTGAGCTAAAAGCTTCATACCCTCTATTATTTCATTATCATCTGCTGTTTCCCAAACGCCACCAGTTTTTCTTACCACATCAAGAGCATAAATACCATCTGCTGGATTTCCTATAGCTATTGATTTTGCTATCGTATTTGGTTTTACCGGTTTTACAAAATCAAGTCCCTCTTTAAAAGCTTGGGCTATCGGCGAACATCCTAAGGCTTGAGCCCCATATACTCTGGTGTTATATTTGTCTATCAGCCCTACTTTATAAAATTCTTCTATTCCCTTGTATATCTTTGTTATAAGTGAACCGCTCGCAGCTGGAGCTACTATAGCATCAGGGGCAATCCAGCCAAGTTGTTCTATTGTTTCAAAAGCAAGCGTTTTCGAGCCTTCCGCATAGTAGGGTCTAATGTTTATATTTACAAAAGCCCATCCTAAGTCGTTAGCAATCTCTGAACACAATCTGTTAACGTCGTCGTAATTTCCATTTACCGCTACTACCGTAGGATTGAAAACAAGGCTACCTATGATCTTTTGAGATTCAAGATTTGCTGGTATAAAAACGTAGCAATTCAGGTCTGATTGTGCACAGTGAGCTGCTACAGAATTTGCCAAATTGCCGGTAGATGCGCAAGCTCCTGTATCAAAACCAAATTCTTTTGCTTTGGATAAAGCTACAGATACAACTCTGTCCTTAAAAGACAGGGTTGGATGATTTACTGAATCATCTTTTATATATAGGTTGTTGAGACCTAGAAATTTACCAAGCTTATCTGCTTTTTTTAACGGAGTAAAACCAGCTGTAAGACCAACTGTAGGGTTCTCCACTGGAAGCAAGTCTATATATCTCCACAAACTTTTAGGGCCATGAGATATTTTTTCTTTATTTATCGTGCTTTTAATATAGTCATAATCATAATTTACTTCCAAAGGACCAAAACAAAACTCACAAACGTGTATTGGTTCTATAGGATATTCACGCTTGCACTCTCTACACTTTAGTCCTTTGAGTTTTGCCATTTCCTAAAAACCTCCAAAAATGTGATAAATAATTATTATAACTCTTTTATACAGCGCTAGGCATATTTTCTTGTTTAGATGCTTTTATAGTCTGGAACAAGCTTCTGCCGGTTTTCTTTCTCGCTATCTCCATAAGACCAAGGGCCGTATATCCATAAACTGTGGTTTGGACATTATCTTTTGAAAAGCCATTTTTTAAAACATTGAGCACTTCTTTCCTATGCTCTTGATCTTTCATAAAGATAAAATCTATCATTACAATACCACCAATATTTCTAAGCTTTAGCTGTCTTGGTATTTCCTTTGCGGCTTCTAGATTTGTAGAAAAAGAGCTTGACTCTATACAATCACAAGTGTTTTTACCGCTATTTACATCTATTGTAGTCATAGCCTCCGTTTCTTCTATTACCAAAAAACCGCCGCTTTCTAGCCATACATACTTGCTTAAGAGTCTGTTTATATGCTTTTCTACTTCGTATAAGTTTTCTAACTTCTGGTTATCGATAATCATTTCAACGTTTATATTTAAATCGTTTGACAATATGAAGCTAACTATGTTGTTGTAAATTTCTATATCAGATACTACAATTTTCTCTATACCACCAACATAATCTTTTATCATTGATATATAACATGGTTCTTTAGGTTCTAATTGCATAATAGCTTTGTTAGATATGTTTCTTATAAGTTTTGATTTTTTTCTATAAAATTCTAGCTCTTGTTCTATTTTTGATATATCCACATTTTTAGCTTGGCTCCTAATAATTACGGATTCTTTTTCTTTTAAAAGCCCATAAACTTTATCAACGTAATCGCTTTTAACGTTCTCATCAAAAAGATGTGAGGTTTTTACAGATTTATCAGTTTCGTAGTATATTATGTACTTTCCTTTAAAAGAGAGTTTGGTGGTTAATTTAGCTCCTTTAAATTTGGATGGTTCTTTTTTTACTTGAACAACAACATAATCTCCTATTTTATATTCTTTATCAGCTTCTTTGAAAGGCAGATATCCATCTTTTTTTAAACCTATATCAACAAAATATCCTTCTACCCCGTTTGCGATAGATTTTATCTTACCTAAAAAAATAGATGAGCTATATTCGGGATCATTTACATTGTCTACTTTAATATCTAAAAGTTCGTTACTTTTAAAAAGCATTGAAAATATTAAATCATTCTTTTTATATACTACCAATTTCATCTTTTATATTATCTAACATTTTTAATATTTTAGCCGCCCTATCAAAAGATTCATCTTCTAAGCCGTCCAAAAATTGTCCTAACATATCCATGAGTTTATTACCGTCTTTCCTAGTATAGGAAGTCCCATCTTCTAAAATAATTTCTTCATCTGCGAAGTTCATAAAAATGCTTCCTTTGCTGGTGTGGACGGTCCAACTTCTATCTATAAAATGATGATTCCAAGCTACTTGTAACTGGAACGGTATTTCGTTGTTTACTTTTCCTGTTAGCTCCCAGATATGCCCAACCCTAACGTTTTCTATTGTAACATCGCCAAACAGATACAATAGATTGTACAAGTCGTGCCAAGCTAAATCCCATATAGGGTTTATATAGCCTCTTCCTTTGTTTAGTCTTTTGATTTCTATGTATTTTGGTTTTATATGTTTTGGAAATTCTTTTATGCAAAGCGAGAATCTTTCAATTTCTGATATCCATATTCTATTCTTGAATTCTGATAAGCTTACAAACTCTTCATAAGATGTCGCTGGTGGTTTTTCTATGAGTATATCAACTCCAATGTTTAACAACATTCTTGCTATATTTACGTGCTGAGTAGGATCTGTTGCTACTATAGCCTTAGAGATGGATGAATTTAAATCTCCTATATCGCATACATAGGGAAATCCTTTGTCTAATACTTTATTAATATCTCTATCACAAAGCACTATATCATTGGTTAACTGCTTCAGCACGTTTAGATATTTATTGCCCATATTACCAACGCCTATCAATACGATATGGTTTTGTGCGCTCATAGCTCACCTAGCTTGTAAGATTTCACTAAAAGTCTTTGTTGTTCTATTATGTAGCTTCTTATGTCCTCTTCTTGCTCTTTTGTTATATTCTCAAATTTTATACCATAACAAAAATGGTCTACAGCATCAAATTTATTTCTTATGGTACCAAATATTATTAAATCTTTATCGTATATACGGAACTTTACAAATACCTTCTGAAGATCAGACAAAGATACACTGGTGCAAAACCTCGTTCCCCCTATGCTCAAATCCTTTATTACTCCTTCTATAAACTTGTCTTCTTCTGGTTCTGGTAAAATCTGTTCTTTTTCATAAACTTCAAGCTCCTCAGCTGTAGGGATATATATATATGCTTTTAAGCTTAGCTCAATTCTTACCGCATCTCTAATAGGTACCCTTACAACCTTGTCTGAGTGCTCTACTTTGT
This sequence comes from Hydrogenobaculum sp., assembly GCF_049967395.1. Taxonomy (NCBI): domain Bacteria; kingdom Pseudomonadati; phylum Aquificota; class Aquificia; order Aquificales; family Aquificaceae; genus Hydrogenobaculum; species Hydrogenobaculum sp. The sequence goes on from NZ_JBMFST010000008.1 coordinate 28,258, forward strand.
ATAAAATCCTACCAGAATCCTCAGATATCCCAACAACCTTAGAACTAAAAGATGTTTGAACGTAGTCTTGGGTGATAAAACTAAACGTTATAACATCTCCTATTTTGATAGGGCTTTTGTTAATGTTGTAAAGCGCCAAATAGATATATTTTTCGTCTTTATCCCATACAACAGCGTCGTATTGTCTTTCATTAAACAAAATCTTTCCACTTTGATATAGCTCTATGTCTTTTGTGGTTGATATAGGCAAAAACCATGGTACATGATCAAAGCCAAGCTTATGTCTTATTTGGTTTATAATATCTGCGAAAGATGTATCGTTGTTTAAGATTTTTGATGCTACTATTTCAAAAACCTTTTTATTGTTGAAAACAAGTGCAATATTCCATCTGTAATCTGATGAATATCTCCACAAAAGCTCTGCTTCCAAATCTGTTAGCCCATATTCTTTAGCTTTTTTGAAAAATTCTTCTTTTATTTTATTTCTTTTTTTAATTTCTACTATCAAATACGGTACTAAAAAAAACAAAAATATAACGGTTAAAAGCATCAGCAAAACTATTATTATGTTTGTGGTATTTGAGCTACTATACCATATATTTACCGCCTGCTGTAAAGTATTCATTAAATCTTATTCGGAATTTTGCAGATATCTTTCAGCAGCCATGGCAGCTATACAACCCTCTCCAGCAGCAACAACAACTTGACCTGTTTGACCACTTCTACAATCCCCAGCGGCGAATATGCCAGGTACTGAAGTTTCCATGTTGTCGTTTACTTTTATATATCCGTATTCATCCATTTCCACCAAATCTTTTACTATGTCTGTGGCTGGTATCATACCTATAAATATAAAAACGCCGTCTACAGCTAACGTTGAATGCTCACCAGTCTTTGTATCTTCTAACAGTAAAGAGCTAACAAAATCGCTACCTTGTATAGCTTTTACAACCTTATTTGGTATGAATTCAATTTTTGGGTTTGCAAATAGTCTATCTTGAAGAAGAGGTTTAGCTCTTAATTTATCTCTTCTATGTATAAGATAAACTTTTGAAGCAAAGCGTGTTAGGAAATTTGCCTCTTGGACCGCCGAATCGCCACCGCCTACAACTGCTATTGGTACATCTTCAAAAAGAGCACCATCGCAAGTGGCACAATATGAAACTCCTCTATTCAAAAATTCTTTTTCTCCTGGTACATCAAGGGTTCTCATTCTGGCGCCGGTGGTAATTATAGTGGTTTTAGCTTTTAATTCTGATCCATTATCAAGTTTAAGGGTTTTAATATTGTCGTTGTTGTTTTCTACAGATATCACACCTTGCCTATGGATTTTAAGGCCAAATCTCTCTGCTTGAGCCTTAAATTTGTTGGTAAGCTCTTTGCCGCTTATGCCTTCTGGAAACCCGGGATAGTTTTCTACCAAATCGGTTATGGCTATTTGACCACCGAGCGTTGATTTTTCTAAAAGTATAACATCCATCTTCGCTCTAGCACAATAAAGGCCGGCCGTAAGACCAGCCGGACCACCACCAACTATTACACAATCGTAAATTTTATGAGTATTTATCATAAATTGTTTTTGATCATTTTTCTTAAGCTATCTTCTGGCTGAACACCAACTCTAGTATCTACCACTTCGCCATTTTTAAACATCATTATGGTAGGTATAGCTCTAATACCGTATCTCATAGATACACCTGGGTTATCGTCTGTGTTTAGCTTACCTACTTTTATTTGGCCAGCAAATTCACCAGCTAGCTTCTCAACTACTGGAGCTATTATTCTGCAAGGACCACACCACGGTGCCCAGAAATCCACCAAAACAGGGACAGAAGAGTTTATTACTTCGCTTTCCCAGTTGGCGTCTGTAAGTTCAACAACATTATTTGCCATCTTGAACCTCCTTAAACAATAAATTATAAACTTCTATAGCTCTTTTGTCCTTGATAAAATAACATATTATAGATCCTTCTCTTTTCCATCCTACAATACCTTTTGAGCGAAGTATGGCAAGGTGCTGAGATATATTTGGCTGTGGAATACCTAAAACATCTCCTAGATTTTTTACACATTGTTTGTGTTCTATCAGAAGTTCCACAATCCTCAACCTTACCGGATGCCCTAAGGCTTTTAAAAATTCGGCTATATCTACTAATGTTTCTTCTTTTTCCACTTCTATGCTCATAATGAAAATATTATAAACTAATTTTTTTATATTATGCATTTTTTTAAAAGCTTTTAAAAATAAAGGGCGCAAGGCCCTTAATTGGGAATGGACAAAGCGCGGTTTAGAAACTATATTGAACATTTATATAAAATGTACGACCAGGCTCTGGCAGTTTTACACCTTCATTAAAAGGGTTTGAGTAATAGTCGTTGTAGCTATAATACTCTTGATTTAACAGGTTGTCTATCCCCAAAGTTATGCTTGCTCCATTTTCAAGATTTAGACCACCGTAGACGTTTATTATGCCGTATCCCGGTATTTTTTGCTCTTTTAAGTCTGTATTTACTTTGTTTTGGGTGCTGTCTAAAATTGTTTCTATAGTCCCAAAGTACTTTTTATCGTCATATCTTAACGACAAAATTTCTCTTAAAGGAGGTATATCTGGTAAATTTGGGCTTGTGATGTGTTGTAATTTATTTGTAATTTGGTAACCTCTCACATACGATGTTTTAGAGTCCAAGCTTATAGTTTTCGTTAGTCTATAAGAAGTATCTATATTTAAGCCATCCATAAAAGCCGTTGTATTCCAATATTCATTTATCATATTTGTACCTTGTTTAAATTGGGTAATTGTTATATAGTCTTCTATATATCTATAATAGGCATCAAGATTTAAGGAAAACTTATCGTATTTTGATGAAAAGCCTACATCAACTTCGTTGTTTTTGGCAGGTTTTAGGTTTGGATTTCCTATCCAATATTTGCCCATGTTTATAAAGTATATATACCTTTCTTCTGGGTCTGGTACTCTTACAGTATGTCCAAAACCTGCATAAAACGTATTGTTTTCGCTTAAGGGTTTTTCTAATTTTATATAACCGCTTAAGTATGTGTCTGTTTTATCGGATGGGTTTACACCGTACAACGATTTATAGTTGTATCTTGTCATATAACTCGAATTTTTGGCTATCAAAGAGCCGTCTGGAGAAGATTTTGTGTTGTCTATTCTCAAGCCAAGCGATAGTTTTAGGTTTTTAAAAACCAAGAAACTCTTTTTAGCAAAAGCACCTAAATTTGTTATAAATACATCTGGTATTATGTAAGGAGGTGTCATACGGCTAGGAATTTGATTTGCTGCGTACCAATTTCTTCGATAAAAATCTATTCCAAAATTAATATTTAAAATATCTGCCGATATAGATGAACCATAGGTTTTTGTCCTGGCGTAGGTGGCCATGTACATCTTTGTTTGTCTAAATTGGTTTGTCATAAGATGATATACATCTGTGTAGTAAGTTTTAAATCTAATATTTTTTAAGTCCTTTGAAATATTGTCTTTATCTATGTGAAAATTTACTATATTTGATCTATCGTATATAGCATCCATGCTAAGAAAAGGGTATAAAACGTTGTTGGCGCTTTGTTTTATGTAAGAAAGTCCTATGTCTGTATCGGTAGTTGGTGTGAAGCCAAACTTCGCCATGTAAGAGTTTATGTTAAAATCGTGGGTTGGAGTTGATTTATATTCGTTTGGTATATAATTTGTTATTTTAACACCGTGAGCGTCTTTATAGGGTTCTGCGGTTTTAAAAGAGTATCCCGCTACGAAGTAAAATTTACCATTGTTGTAAGAGGCTTCTACGTTTGGATTTAAAAATCCGTAAGAATTTGCGTTAAAAGATAGGTTAGAATGAAAACCAAGCTTTGGATATATAGTTTTAACATCTATTAGCCCGCCCATAGACCCCTGATGTGTAATATCGTAAGGACCATATACAATCTTAACACCTTGTATAAAGTTAAGCGGTATGTGAAAAGCTGGTACATCCATCCTAGCTGGACAAGCCCCATATATTCTTGTTCCATCTATTAAAAGGTTTATATTGTCTCTGTTTAAACCATTTAAGACTATATCGTTTGCAATAACACCTTTGGAATAGTTGAATATGCCTACTTCTTTATTTAATGCTTGTGCTAAATCTAAGCTATTGTTTCTACTTAGATTTTTCTTGCTTTTAAAAGCTTCAAAACTTTTTGGTAAACCAAATATCTTTAACGGTTTTAGTATGAAAACGCTTGATAAATCGTTTGCCAGACCCGCCGATGATAATACACAAAGACTAAGAAGCATTTTTCTTACCATTTCATATCCTCCTTTAGTTTAACTTATTATAAATTTTAACATAAATTAAATGTTAATTCAAGATAATTTTTTCCAAAATCGACTTTACAATAATTTAGAAGAAGAGCTATATTGATGTTTGAGGCGTAGCTACAATATGCTTAAATGTCTTTATTTCCATAACCTTTTTAGCCAAAATAAATTGGTTTAGTGCAGTGCTTATATTTTGAGCTTTTGCTCCTGCTGGACCTACGTAATGTGTATTTTCCAAACCCAAAGAGAATGCGGTTTTGTTCATTTTGCGTACAAAATTTTTTACATTACCGCTGTCCCATCTTGCCAATATATAAGCAAAATTGTTTGCAGAAGGAATGAGCATACCCTCTATAAGCTTTCTTTCACTTAAGCTTTCATCATTTGCTACTTTTGCTATAGATTGTCCCTCTTTTTTAAACTTTTCATATTCCTCCACATCCTTTTGCGTAATGTTTATTCTTGGACCTTCTACCCCTTCTTTTAGTGGATGATCTTTTAAAACAATATAAGCAGTCATTATTTTCGTTAAGCTAGCCAAAGGCCATTCTTTGTTAGCTTCGTGCTCTATTAATATTCCGTCGTTGAGTGTTCCTATCGCATAAACTTTATCGTTATTTGGAACTTCTAACGTTAATTTGCCGGGAATATTTATATTTTTAATAGTTAAAAAAACTTTAAGTTTATTGTTTGGTTTTAAAAGCCAAAAACCAATTAAGGATATAGTTATGAATAATAAAGCTAAAGAAATCAATCTCTTTTTAGTTTTGTTTAATTCTATGTTGTTTAACGTTTTCATAGCGGTGACTCCATATTTTTATGAGCAATATAATTGTAGTGGTTTCCAAAAAAGTAATATACTATTGCATCATACATTGCCTTTGCGAATTTCCACTGATATTGGGGATTAGTAAGCTTTTTCACATCTTCTTTGTTTGTTAAAAAACCTGTCTCCACAAGCACCGATGGTATACCAGGTGTCCTTAAAACCACAAAGTTTCTCCTGTGTATATTATGTAGCGTTACGTGTCTGTGTAACTCTTTGTTTAGAAAAAATGCTAAGTCTTTTGCAAATATGTAACTTTGATCCTTAGTTATTTTTAGAGCCATTTTTGCTAATATCTTTCTTGCGGATATACTTTGCGTATCTAAAGCGTTTCCAAAAACCACTTTATCAAAACTTACATTTTTAACAAGTTCATTGTATTTTCTATTTATACCAGCTGAGGATAAATAATATATATTTGTTCCATGTGGCCATTCTATATGATCTGGAGCTATGTTACAGTGTATGCTTATAAACAAATCTGCTCTATTTTTTATAGCAATCATCGCCCTTTCTTGAAGTGGTACAAATACATCTTTATCTCGTGTCATAATTACTTTAAATCTAGGATCGCGCCTTAAAAAATAATCAAGCTTTTTGCCTATAGCTAAAACTACATTCTTTTCCTCTACACCGTAAAGCCCTATTCCTCCCGGATCCTTTCCACCGTGTCCCGGGTCTATAACTACCACTTTTCTACCATTTGCACGGTTTGATAAAAATGTAGGTATATAAGATATCCTTACTTTATTTTTAATATAAGATTTGGGTTTTGGCTTATATACATCCATAACCAATCTTTCGGGATGATACAGTTTGAAATAATATACCTTAGAAGGAATAAATGGTAATTTGTAAAAGATTTTTAATTTTGAGATTTTAATTATAAGAACATCTCCCATATTCTTTACGCTAAACCTATGCACATTTCTTACATCAAACACATATCTTATTTTGTTTGGATAATAGCCTTTCCTTACATCTAGAATCGAAGCTTTTGCTATACTTATTACAGATATTAAAAGCATAAAAAATAATGCTTTTCTCATTTTATAGATTTTAATATACAAGTATAAATTTAAGATAAAAGCCGTATGTAATAGATATGATTTTGTAGAGCGTCTCCGGGCGGAGTCGAACCGCCGGCCTCGAGATTAGGAATCTCGCGCTCTATCCTACTGAGCTACGGAGACTTATAATTAAGTTATAATATTATAAATGAAAATGGTTATCTTGTGGTCGTTTTATAATATTTTAATGTTTTAAATCATTTTTAATAATAAATTTAAATTTATATTCTTTCTTATGAAGAAAGCGTTTGCAATTGGTAAGCTTAGGGAATTAGGATATAAAATAACTCCGCAGAGAGAGTATGTTTTAGATTTATTTTTAAATTCAAAGGAGCACCCTAGTGCTGAGGCTCTTTATGGTATGGTAAAGGAAAAGTTTCCTTATATTTCTTTATCTACAGTGTATAACACGCTTAATACGTTGGTAGATATAGGATTAGCCAAAACTATTTATTTAGAAGATAA
>NZ_JBMFST010000009.1:0-34146 GCF_049967395.1 Hydrogenobaculum sp.
TATGAATACAGCTAACGCTAACTCCACCACTTCCACCACCTTCATTTCCATTGCCACCCCCACCAACTCCACCCAAAGGACCACCCCATATAGTTATTGGTGTAGTACTAGCAGGAGGAGGACTTGATATCACGGATGTTGCAGTCGTGCTTGTATTTGAAAAAACTGCTCCATTAGAAAAATGATAAATAGCGGTTATACCTGTAAATGTAATTAAGCTTACGCTAAAACCAGCTATTAGCTCTCCAATATTGATTTTTTTCATAACACACCTCTTTTATAATGAACTATTAAATCATAATATAAAAAAATTTAGATTTCAATGATTACAAGTCTACCACGCTAAACAAGTCTACCACGCTAAACAAGTATGCCACGGTTTACAAGTCTACCACGCATAAAATTATCTACTATTCTTAATAACTCTTCTATGTTTTTTGGGAGTATGATATTTGGCGCTTTTATGTCTTCTAAGAATTTTTGGTATTTTGTAATACACGCAATGTCAGATTTTGAAGCTTTTAAGCAAAAGTAAGGAAGTTTTTGAAAGTTTTCAAGACCATCAAGATAAACGATAAATTTAGAGTTTTTGGCTATGAAATCAAGAAAATCTTCTTGTGTAATTAAAATATCTGGAAGATATCTACTGCTTTTTAAATGCTCAAGCGCTAGTTCTTTTAGCGATTTTGGTTCTAAGAAGTTTAGGTTGCCTATGTGAAGTATATTTTTTGTATATTTAGAGGCTATATTTTTTATCTCCTGAGCTATGAAGTAGTTTAAGCTGGCGCTGTTGTTTGTAATATCTTTGTAAAAATCCAAAAATACTTTATCCTCATAGTAAAGATCTTTTTTCCCTGTTTTTTCTTTGATAAAATCAAGGATAATCCTTTGAAGGTTTTTAGAAAAACCGTTTATATAAGAGCTGTAAAACTCTTCTGTATCAAGTTCATTGCTGTATTTGATGTTTTTGATAAAACTTGAAGAGCTTACTATAAGGATATCTATTGTTTTTTTATTTTCTGGGACCAAAGACTCAATATCGTTGGGGCTTATCTCAAAATACTTTAGGTTTTGATGCTTTTTGCCAAATATATCGTAAACACCTTTATGAGTAGTGTAAAAATTGACGTTGGGGAAATCTCTTAGAAAGCTTACGAGTGTAATTAAATAATCGTCATCTAAAAACGGGTTTTTGTCTATCAATATGTTTAAAGATGGTCCAAAAAGCATATTCTTAAGAAAATTTAAATCTTGTTTGAAATAATCTATAAAAGCATCGCCTAAAAACCATATGTTTTCAATATCTGTATATTTTTCTATGTACTTTTCTACTATATTTTTATCGAAAATAGGCATTTTTATGGTAAGCGCATTTTCAAAGTAAGTTTTTATATGATTTTCTAAGTATTTTGATAAGCTTTTAGTTAAAAAACATAATGTTTTCACATTGTCATCGGATATATTTGTATAGGCCGAATGCTCGGCTTTCATATATGTTTTTTCAATAAAAGAGTAAAACCTTGTAATGTCCTCGTAGTTATCTTCATGTTCTATGTTTGATAGAGCGAATATTTGGCAATAACTTTTGTAAAGACTGTTATTTTTTATTAAAAGCCTGAAAGCTTGATTGTGTGGAGATATTTCTTTGAATATAGAGTAATCTCCAAAAATGTTTATAAAATCTGCCGGATTTATAGAAATATAGTTTATATGATAATTTTGAAAATCCGAAAGCTCTTGGTAAGATACATCGTTTATATAATTGTCAAAGGGTGGTTGATAAGTGTCCTGTCCTTTTTGTATAGTGTTTTTAAGTCTATCCTTGTTAAATACAAATGAAAAGAATATAGAATCTTCTTTTAACCTTTTTGATACTTTGTCAACGTGTTTTTTATAATCATAAGGTTCTTCGGAAGATAGCGATAAGTCTATCACAAGAGCTTGATTTGGTATGTAAAGAGTTTCATAATCAAGGATATGTGAGTCTATATCAAGATAATATAATATCTTTTTGTAGTGTTCATTTTCCACATATATACGGTAGTCGTTATCTTTCCAAAGTTCTTTTAAAAACAACGAAGCTACAACGCTTTCGAATCCTCTTGCTATCAAAACTGGTGTAAAATTTTTCCAATTTAAGGATTTTACAAATAAAGAATTTATCACAAAGCTCATTATGTTTTTTAGATAGGGAATGCCAGAGATAAAAGAGAGTCCAGTTTCATAGAAAAAGCTAACAGGCAACGTAGATATTAGTCTAAAAATAATTTTGTTGATGTTTTCTTCTATTGTTATCTGTTCTACAAGTCTGCCACGATTCACAAGTTTGCCACGGTCTACAAGTCTGCCACGGTTTACAAGTCTACCACTATCTGTTTGTTTTAGTAAATCTTTTTTGTTTATAGCTTTTAAAAGCTCTAAAAACTTATTTGTAAGAGAAAAAGAGTTTAAGTTTGAAAAACAAGGAGAGAGGTTGGTTTGTTTTACAACAGCTTCTGGACACCTTGTAGATACGTGAAGATGACAAGGACTTGAGCATATTTGTCCCTTATAGTTCATCTCTAAGGCTTTTATGAAGTCTATTCCATAATCGTATATATTTTTAAAACTGCCTGGTCCAAGCACTACAAGAGTAGGTGTTTTAACAGCGGCAGCTATATGAGGCAATACTGTCTCTACTGATATAAGAAAATCAAGATTTTTTACGTAAGAAGGTAAATGTTGCACGCTTTTTATATAAGATGATATATCTACGGCTTTTGGTAAATAATTTTGTATTTGTTTTGCGTAATCTTTGTGTTGAGAAGGGTATGAATAGACTATCGTAAAATCATTTTGCAGCGGGGCTATGGCATCGCAAAATATATCTACTGGTGGCATGCGATGAGGTGATGAAGCGGAAAAGTGAAAACCAAGGACAGGTTTTTTATATATGTTTCTATAATCATCGAAAAGTTTTTTAATTTCTTTATCTATATCTTCATCTACGTAAACATAGGGTATAAGCTTTTCTTTGTGTTCTGGTGTCTTAAAGCCGAAGAGTTTGAAGTAATAAGAGCTTACCAAATTTAAATCAAACATAGGTGAACCAACGAGCATATAAAGATCCAATACGATATCAAAGCTTTTAACAAAGGAAAGCTCGGTAGGAGAGTATACAAATTCGTCTACGTAAGGACAATCTTTTAAAAGGTTAAAGTGCTCTTTTGTTTCAAGGGCAATATGAATATTTTGAAAATTTTCTTTTAAAAACCTTAAAAACGGTGTCAACATGAGCCCATCGCCGAGAGCTTGCATTGTTAGTATTAAGATTTTTTTGTTGTTAAAATCGTTAGTTTTATCAAATACGGTCTTTAGACTATCTACGTAGTCTATAGGTATTCCAGATTTTATGTAAGATTCGTAAACATCTTTTGGTAAAACGTAGAGTTTGTTTGGTAAAAAAGATTTCTTCAAATCTTCTACATAAAGTTCTTTTGATACTTTTACTATAACGCTCATAATCTTTTGTTATCTCAAAGCGTTTAAAACCGATGGGCTTAAATCTACTATACCAGCCTTTAGTTTTTCTATGTATACATCCAATTTGTTTTTACCAAGATGTTCTCTTCTTATATGGTCTTCTATTTCGTAAGAGGAAGGCCTGTCTTTTCTTATCCACTCTTTTGTGTTTACGTCTGGATACATGTATTCGTATATTGGTGTAAGACCAGCATAGCCAGTAAAACCACATTTTGGGCAGCCGCTCTCATTCCTTACTTTGATGGGAAAGTCTTGATTTATAAAATCTCTAAATTCATCTTTGTTGATATATGGGAGTGTTCTTAAGGTTATATCAGAGATTGTCCGCGATGCATCTTTTATAGGCATTTCTATGGCACAATAGGGACAAACGCTTTTGACCAAAACCTGATTCAAGCTAAGTATAAGCATTCTTACTGAGCTTTCGTAATCTACGTGAAATATTGAGCTAACAGCATCGTAAAATACAAAGGCGGAATTTATATGAAGTGTGGTAAAAACGAGCTGACCTGCAAAAGCCAACTCTTCTATAGCCTTTGAAAGTTCTTGCTCATTTCTCCACTCGCCTACAAAAACTATGTCGGGATCCGCTCTTTTAAAAGCTTTTGTAAAATCTACAAACGTTGATTTTAACTCTTCCACTTGAGCTTCAAATATTTGAAACTGTGTTATATTTTTGTTTATAATCTGATATTCGACGGGATCTTCTACCGTGAGCACGTTCTTATCTTGTACTGTAGATAACATGCTAGCTATAGCCATGCTTTTACCGGAGTTTGTGATACCGCTTATGACAAAAAGCCCACCTTTTCTGCTTATGGCATCTTGTAGAATTGCTATGTCGTTTTCAAGGTATCCAAGCCTCGAGAGATTACCTTGGATGCCCCTTTTCCTTAACAACCTTCCTACAACCATCTCATCTTCTAGGTTTGGCATTGGGGCAAATACAAGTCTTACATCGGTAGAAAGGTCTTCGTAGGACATTCTGGCGTCTTGAACTTGGGAAGATATGGATGGGTTAAAGGAGCCTTTTGTGTATCTTGAAGCTTGGGTTTTTAGGCTTCTAACAAGCTGAACACCTTGGGATTTTGGCATAGTCATATTTGGCATCATTACAAAATCTTTGTTAATTCTGAAAAATACGTAATAAAAGTTGTCTTTTGGTTTTATATGAAGGTCAGACGCATTTTTAGCAAGAGCTACTTTTACTATATCTTTAAAATCCGTTATCGTTTGAGCTTCTTGTGATATAGCTGCATAATCTCTTTTTATAGCCTCAAATTTAGATATAGAAACAAGATAATTTTTCTTGTCCTTAGTATACATTGGAATATAGGTTATTATTCCTTCATCAGCTATTATTCTATCGGTTTCTATGCTTTTTATGGTAAAGTTTACATTATAGCCATCTTCTGGTTCAAGCGCATAATCTTTTGCTATCTCTATGAAAAGTTTGACCTGCTCTTGAAATGTAATAAAACCGAGTATGTTTAATACCTTTAAATCATGTTCTCCAAGTTCTCTTCTTTTTTGTAGAAAAATTTCGTATTTTTCTTTTAAAATCCCTTTTACCCTTTCTAAAAAATCTCTGTATATAAACTTATGAAGCTGATTTCCATACTCTTCAAAGTATTTGTTTTTTGATTCTTCCGTATCTGGTAATCCTTTTGTTTCCAAATATTCTTTATACTTCATAAAATCTATTATAATATATCTTATGGAAGCTGATAAAAGCTTGGATAATTTGTTTAATAAGCCAGTTGGAATAGTGGTAAAGACGGCTTCTCCTTTGTCTTTTGATGTACTTTTAGCTGAAAACTCTTTTGTACAACTTGATGATGTGTTGGTGTGCAAATCCGTTGTTAAAAGAAACAACGAAAACATAGAAGTAAAATTCTACGGTGTTGTGGTTGAACTTACAAAATATTTGGAAGGTGTTGACATACTTTACCAGGAGGTAAAAGCAAAAGAGGGTGTTTTACCAGTAAACCCCGTCTATCTTGCAAAAATAAACGTAAATCGCATAGAACCTCAATACTACATACCACCAAAACCAGGTGATGAGGTTTTTAAAGCTTTTGATGAAGATAGAGACAAAGGTTTATTCTTTGATGCTATGGAGACAAAAATTCCGGCGGGATTGTCGCAAGATGGATTACCAATATATATAAATTACAATTTCATAAACGGGAAAGACGGTGCTCACATATCTATAAGCGGGATGTCTGGAGTGGCTACAAAAACTTCTTACTCTTTGTTTTTAATAAATTCTATAATTCAAAAATCTCAAGACATGCCAAAATTTGTCATTTTTAACGTAAAGGGAAAGGATTTGTTGTTTTTAGACAAAGAAAATGTAAGGTTTAAAGAAGAAGATAGAGAAAAATTTGAAATGATGGGCTTAGAACCAAAACCCTTTAAAGATGTGGCTTTTTATTGTCCTCCAGAGAAACCAGACTCTCAAAATCCAATGGGCGCTGCAAGATACGATGTAGATAAATACGGCTTCAGCATGAAAGATTTTGCGTCAGAAAGACTTTTAAAATATATGTTTGTAGAAAACGAACAAGAGATATCAAATTTAAACTTTATAATAGATAGGATTGCAAGCAAGCTTTACGAACTTTCTAAAACAAGCGATACGCTGATAGATGATAAAGCTGGGAGAGAGATTAAAGATTTAGACGATTTGTATGAGCTTTTACAAGAAGTGTATGATGAAAAAGATAACGATAAGGAAAGATATTACTCATGGTTTGGTAGAAATACTAGTTCCCAGAGCATAGAAGCTTTTTTAAGAAGATTTGCTTTTGGCAAAAAGTATATTAGAAACCTCATAAAGAATGAAAAATCAACGCATATTAAGAATATCACAAAAGAATTTGTAGAAAATATGCATACGTTAAACGTTGTCGATATAAGCGACCTTCACAGTGTAGGCAAGATGTTTGTGGTGGGCGTTATTTTGGATAAAATCTTCAAACAAAGGGAAGAAAGCGGTGTATCTGATCCTAAAATTTTTGTGCTTTTAGACGAATTAAATAAATACGCTCCAAAAGAAGGGTGGAGCCCTATAAAAGATACTTTGCTTGATATAGCGGAAAGAGGTAGAAGTCTCGGTGTGATACTAATAGGTGCTCAGCAAACAGCCAGCGAAGTAGAAAAGCGCATAGTGGCAAATAGCGCTATAAAAGTGGTAGGTAGGCTTGATACGGCTGAACTATCTGGTGAGCAATACGGTTTTCTATCTAAAAGCTTGAAACAAAGGGTAAGCATGTTAAAGAAAGGTTCGATGGTGCTTTACCAACCGGATATACCAACCCCAACGGTAGTGAGCGTCCCAATGCCGCCTTGGGCTACAAGAAAAGAAGAGGTGAAAGACGATGAGGAAAGTGAAAAAATACTTGACGATTTTCGTAATATTTTTGGTTAGCTTTGTTGGTTTTTCTTGGTCTAAGATAGTAGATGTAAGAAAAGGTGTATATCAGGATAAAACACGCTATGTTTTTGATGTAAAAGATGTAAACACGTATAAAGTGCGTCAAGAGGGCAGAAACATTATTATAGAAGTAGGTGATAGAAAGTTTATATATACCATGCCATATGTGCCAACCGCAGTAAAAAGCTTTATGCTACAGAACCCAGAAAGAATAGTAATAGATATATATAAACCTAAGACCTCTCAAGATAGTATTTTAAACATAATATCTCCAAAGTACGCTTACCTATTAAAGAAAAAACCAAGTTCGGAAAATACAGTTTACGATAATAGTCAAGATCCTTTAAGCGTAGTAGATAAAAAGTATTTGGAAGCTATTGAAAACTATGAGAAACCTCAAAAAACTTACAAATATATACCACATCCACACGGGGTAAAGGTGGTGGTAATAGACCCAGGACACGGTGGTAAAGATTCTGGTGCCATAGGAATAGGCGGTGTAGAAGAAAAAAATATTGTATTATCTATAGGTAAAAAGTTGGATTTTTTCTTAAAGCATGACCCAAGGTTTAAAGTGATAATGACAAGGGACAAAGATGTGTTTGTGCCACTTCAAGAAAGGGCTAGGATAGCCATAGAAAATAGAGCGGATTTGTTTATAAGCATACATTGCAACATGGCACCCGGTCATATTACTTGGCCACACGGCACTAACATATATTTTCTATCTACTCCAGGTATAAACATGAAGTACAACGAATTGGTAAACAACGAAGCCTTTTCCCATCTTGTGTTTGGTAACGCTATATACGAACCAAGCTTAAGCGCCAGGAAAGTGCTAGCTAGGCTGGCTTTAGATGTGACAAAAAACCAAAGCTTTGAATTTGCTAAAGATTTAGCTTATACCTTAGACGAAGATTTGCATAAGCATGTTGATATTCACAACATACATAGAAGAAATTTTGTAGTGCTTAGGACCCCCGGTATACCATCTGTTTTAGTGGAAACGGGGTTTATTAGCAATCCTCACGATGTAAAAGAACTTACAAATCCATCTTACCAATGGGCGTTTGCGAAAGCTATGTACGAAGCTATAGTAGATTATTTCTTTGGTCAGCACCACAAAGCACCACAAAACAATATAGCTTTAAAAGGTAGCTAATAAACAATCACTTTGTAAAATCCGTTTTGATGGATAATTTTTGCACGTTTTCCTTCTGATTTTAATTGAATACTAAGGCTTAAAGCATCGTAGAAATGTTTAAAGGCTCCCACTTGGTAAGCGCCATTTTTCAATTTTATTCCTTTTACATTGTTTTTATAGTTTTTTTGAAGCTGAAGCTTTATACCAGAGTTTGATTTCGAAGAAGATTTTGCTACATACGGTTTTATAGGTTTCTTTATGGCGGGTTTTCTTATTGTTGGTTTTGAAATCTCTTTTCTGTAAACAACGATTTTTTTAGCTTTTAAATTTAAAGGTTTTTTTGAGATGATTTTTTCCGAGGCTTTGGTATTAACTTTGTTTGTGTTGCTTTGTTCTTTTTCCTGAGATTTTTCTGTCTTGCTCGGGGTTTTAGTTGCGTTTATGGTGCTGTTTGGTGGTTCGACGTTTGTTTCTTTGGTAGGTTGATTGTTGATTTGCTTGTAAGTATTTGAGGGGTTGTTTATTTTTTCTTGGATAAGTTGTTTGTTTAAGCTGTTTGTAGATATATTCCTGTGCCAGGTGCTATACCAAAGGTAAAAAAGCGTTAAGCCTAAAGTTATCAAAAGTATAGTTATTGCATTTTTTGTGTTAAACATAATTTTTATTTTATCAAAATAGGCACTATAAAATGTTTGTTGTTTACATTAAACTTGATTAAACCGTTGGTAATGAACTTTGCTCTAAAATTTGTTATAGGTATCAACTTTATGGCTTTTTTCTCATCGTAAAAAAATATGTCTCCAAACTCATACGGATAAGCATAAACATACAAAGTGTTATCTTTTACAAAAAAGACCTCTTTGGAAAAACCTTTGTATATGCCGCAGTATGTATATAAGTATAGCGTAGAAAAGTTTTTTGAGTTGTCTATTTTTATATTTTTTGAACATTTGACAGCATTTTCTAAATTATATATAACGTTTGTGTAGTTATAAAGATTTTTAGAGTCTTTCATGGTTTCTAGGCTTTTTTTAACTATAAAAAAATAAGATACTATCAATGTACTGAAAAACAAAGATACAATAACAATAACCACCAGTATTTCTAAAAGCGTAAAACCAAAAACTTTCTCTTTATAAGATATTTTCATTACGGTAAAAATTTTACCACCTTTAGGTTGTGATACCAAATCACTTGATAGTTAAAATGATGAATGTGTTTTATGGAAGTATTTTTGGGAGTACCTTTTAGCTTGTTGAATAGAATAAAAGCATCTCTTGTTAGGGTTTGCTGTCTTTCGTGAAGTTTTATAGCTTGTATTAAAAGAGAATAAGCTCCCATTATCATCACTACAAATACAATAAAAGCTGCTAGAGTTTCTAAAAGCGTAAAACCTTTTCTTGGATTATTTTTTGAGATGCATCGTCCATACATCTATTTTTTTACCATCTGGAGTTTTAGCAAAAAGGTCGTAAGGATGATTGGGAGCTGGTGAGATGTAGTAAAACTTGTGTCCCCATCCGTCGGTAGGAACTTTGTCCAACTCTTGATGCCAATTGTCTGGGATTGGCGGTATCGTAGGCTTTTCTACCAAAGCCTGAAGCCCTTGTGCTGTTGTAGGATACATGCCAGTATCCACATAGTATTGCTCTAAAGCTCCTTGAAGATTTTTTAGCTGGACTTTTGTAGCTTTTATTTTTGCTTCTCCAATTCTATTGGTGATACGGGGTATTATGATGGCAGAAAGTATACCTATTATTACTATTACTACTAAAAGCTCAATAAGAGTAAATCCCTTCTTGTTTGCTGCTTTTGACGATGAACCTAAAGAAATTGCCATTGACTATTCACTCCTCCAATATCTTATCATAACACTAAACATAGGAAATTGTATGATGTATATAGCTAATACTATAAGTCCAAAAGGGGCAACAATAGCATAAAACATAAGCGGTACTATCATAACAATTACCATGGTGGAGTAAACAAACCACATGCTTATATCAAAAAAATATTGAAGATTGAGAGTTTTTTTCCAAACTCCAAAAGATATTAAGTCGAAAACTCTACTAAAAGCTTCTTTAAAACTATCAGAGGTGTAAACACTAGCATACACATATGGCGCAACATAAGATATCATGGAAAGCGTTGTTATTACAAAAATAAGTCCTAAAGCTACTGGAACCGTATAGTTTATAGCAAATATATCGTGATTTTTTGTAGCATAGTAAGCTGCTAAGAAACCGCTAAAATTTAGCACTAAAGCTTCTCCAAGAATAATTATGAAAAATACTACAACGTTACCAAGCATCATGCCCAAAGACTCTTCCCAATATTGTGTGAAAAATTCTAAAGTAGTCCTTTGCTTTATAGCTTTTTCAAAAGAAATAATATCTTTGTTATCTTTTACTATGTGACCTATATGTATTAAAAAGGCGTTGGAAATCAGCGTCCAAAATATTGAAAATCCTATGTTTATAAAAATAAATTCTTTAGGTGTGTAGTTATCTAAAAGGCTAAAAAGCAATACTAGCGTTATATAAACCACAACAGGACCTGGTTTTTTCGTTATAAACGCTTGCGTATAGTCAAACAAGCTTTTAAAAATTTCCCATATGCTGATAGAATTCATTGTTCACCCTCCTTAAAGCTAAAAGATGGACTTATATACCAAGTGCCGTTGTTTTTAATTAGGTCTATGGCATTTTTTTTAGTTTTCCCGTCTTTGTATGTTATCTCTACAGTTGCGTGTGCAGTACCTCCCAAGATACGTATATCTTTTATGGTTATGCTTTTTACGTTGTAAGTGTTTAGTTTTATCCATCTTTCTGCCCATATTTTGCCTCTTGAAGATACCGTATCTGGGTTTAGAAGTTTTACAGCATCTTTAAAATTACCATTTTCTATATCTTTATCGAAGTTTTTTAATACGGTTTCTGGGTTGTTGTTGTTTACAGTTTGAGGAGAACACCCAGATAAAAATACTATTGTTGCGACTGCGCCAAAAATAAGTGAAATTTTTTTTCTCATAACAAATATATTAACATTACAATATAAAATTTTCATATATTTATATTAGAAAATCAAAATTTATGACATATAATCATTGTTTTTTGGATTTTATATACTATCATTAAGAATAGTTCTAAATTAAAATTTATTTTAAAGGAGGTAAGGCCTATGAGCAAGGACTTAAAGGGCACAAAGACACTTGAGTGTCTCAAGCACGCATTTGCTGGGGAATCCCAAGCAAACAGAAGATATCTGTATTTTGCTAGAGAAGCAGATGTTCAAGGCTATCCAGATGTAGCTAACAACTTTAGAGAAACAGCAGAGGGCGAAACTGGACATGCATTTGGACATCTTGACTATCTAAGAAAATACAACGGCGTAGATCCAGCTACCGATAAGCCAATATCAACTCTAGAGGAAATGTTGGAATCTGCAGTAGCAGGCGAAGTTTACGAATATTCTGAAATGTATCCTGGATTTGCAAAAACTGCTAGAGAAGAAGGTTTTGACGATATAGCAGCTTGGTTTGAAACCTTGGCAAAAGCAGAAAAATCTCACGCTGGTAGATTCCAAAAAGTTCTAGAAAGCGTAAAGAACGGTTAATAACATCAAAACAAGAGGGGCCAAAAGGCCCCTTATAATTAATTGAAAAGAAAATTATATATAAGGAGTGTTTATGTCTGAAATATCGATAGGCGGGTTAAAGGACTTTAACTTTGATTTAGATGACCCAAAATTTTACGATGAAGAAGCCCTTTATGAAGAAGCTAAGAGAGTTTATTTAAAGTGTAAAGATTGTAGAATGTGTGTAAATTTTTGTCCTTCTTTTCCAGCGCTTTTTGATGCAGTGGATAAGAAAAACGACAATATAGAAGCTCTTACGAAAGAAGAACTTGCAAAACCTCTGGAGCTTTGTTTTCATTGCAAACAGTGTTATTTTAAATGCCCATACACACCACCTCATGAATGGAAATTAGATTTTCCTCATCTATCTTTAAGGTATAAAGCTATAAAATTTAAAAATCAAGGTGCCAAAATAACTGATAAACTTATGCTTGATACAGATTTGGTGGGTAAGTTGTCCGTACCGTTTGGAAAAGTTGTAAATAAAACAATGGAAGTAAAACCTGTTAGGCTTATAATGGAAAAAACAGTAGGCATTGACCAAAGGGCTAAGCTCCCACCTATAAATCAACAATCTTTCGTAAGTTTTTTAAAAGATAACTTGGTGCCAGTTAAAAATCCAGTGAGAAAAGCTGTTTTATTTTATACGTGTTTATTAAACTACAATTTTCTTGAGAAAGGTAAAGCTTTGTTGCATGTCCTCTACAAAAACAATATACATATAGAAGTGCCAGAGCAAAATTGTTGCGGTATACCGTTTTTTGACATTGGAGATTTGGATAGTTCTATTAAAAAAGCCAAATACAACGTAGATATGATGATAGACTATGTAAGAAATGGGTACGATGTGATAGTGCCAGTACCAACGTGTGCATTGCAGTTAAAACATGAGTATCCTTTGCTTTTAAGAACACCCGAATCTAAAGAGCTGTCGGAAAAGGTTTATGAAATAGGAGATTATTTGTTCTCTTTAAATCAAGAAAATCTTTTAAACAAAGACTTCAAAAATTCTATGGGCAAGATAGATTATCATATAGCTTGCCATTTAAAATCTTTAGGAGTAGGTTACAAATCTGCAGCACTTATGAGGATGATACCAAATACGAAAGTGAGAATAGTTGAAATGTGTTCTGGACACGATGGTACTTTTGGTGTTAAAAAAGATACCTTTGACATGGCAGTAAGCGTAGGGAAACCTCTTTTTGAGAATATAGCAAACCAAAAGGCAGATTTGGTGGTTTCAGATTGTCCTTTGGCAGGAAACTTTATAGAGTTAAATACTTCAAGAGCTGTTAAAAGCCCAATAGAAGTGTTATCTATGGCTTATGGAGATTGATTATGAAGAAAGTGGCATTTGAAGACATATTAAACTTGTATGAATACGAAAAGGTAAGAACCGAGAAGGTAAAAGAGCTTCTTAATATGAAAAAGAAGCGTAGCATATTTTTGCAAGATATGTTTCATATATTTTTTGAGAATACGTTTAGCGTATGGTTTCAAATCCAGGAAATGATAAGAGCTGAGCGCATGGTAAAAGACGAAGATATAAATTTTGAAATAGAGGTTTACAACGATTTGATACCAGAACAAAACCAGCTAAGCGCTACATTTTTCATAGAAATACCAGAAGATGAAAAGAGGAAGCAAATGCTAAAGGAGTTAGTAGGTATACACGATGGTATTTTTATATCTTTTAAAGATCAAAAGATAAAGGCAAAAGCCAACGAACAAAGCGATATGGATTATAAATTTGGCAAGGCTGCCACTATCCACTTCATAAAATTTGATTTTGACAACCATCAAAAAGAGCTTTTTAAAAACGAAAAAGCTTTTATAGAAATAAATCACAAAGATATAAACATAAAACAGGAGATACCGCAAGAGGTGAAAGAAGAATTAGTAAAAGATCTTTACAGTGAGTAATATATATCATGGAAAAAATAGAGTTTATAATTAAATTAAGTGTTATGAAAAGAGATAGTTTATATATACTAACTTCATTGGTGTTTGGAATGATGTTTTCAAGTTTAGGTTTTGCTGAACCTACCACGGTAAACAAGTCTACCACGATGAAGGAACCTCTTAACGTAATATTGGATTTTCATAATCCTAAAAGCATCAAAATGGTGGATAATATTTTAGAGCATACTTCGAAAAACAAAGAAGCTCATGTTGTTGTAGAGATATGGGGACCTACCATAAAATATATGCTTAAAAACTCTAAAGAGGAAAAAGATTTTGAGAAGTTTGTTAAACAAAGCAATGGAAGAATACAGTTTCATGTGTGTGAAAATACTATGCATAAATTCCATATTACAAAAAATATGATGGGGGATTTTGCTAAACCTGTAAAAGGCGCACTTATAGATATGAATAAACTTGAAAAAGAAGGATATATGTACGTAAAACCTTAAGTTAAATCTTTAAATTGTTTTCTTAGTAGCCCTAGTTTTTCTTCTAGGGCTTTTATATGAAAATCTATATCCTTGCTTTTCCCCGTAAATTTGAATGTTGTCATAAAGCTTTATTATTTTATCAAATCAAACAACGTTATGTTGGAGCTTTGTTTTATTAACCTTATAAGCAATAAATCAACATCAAAATCTGCCATGTTCTCCTCCTTACTTGCTATCTTCTAAAAGCTTTAAAAACTCCTCTTCGTTTATGGTTTTGATGCCTAGCATATTTGCCTTTCTAAGTTTAGTAGCGCCTGGATCTTGCCCTACTACAAGGTAAGATGTATGATGAGTTACGCTATCCGACGTAGTAGCTCCGAGGGATTCTACCATTTGTTTGGCTACTTCTCTCGTACAACAAGAAAGTGTACCTGTAAAAACAAATTGAAAACCGGCAAGTTTGTTAGATATAGCTTCGGACACTTCTTTTAGCAGTACGTTTGCTTCTTCTAATCTTTTGATTATACTTATGTTTTGTTCTAAGCTAAAAAATTCTTTTATGCTTCTTGCAACTATATCACCTATGTCCTCTATATTTCTCAAGTCTTCTTCTGAGGCTTTTACTATATTCCATATATCCTTGTAATATGAAGCAAGTTTTTTTGCAGTGGTAAGCCCCACGTATCTTATGCCAAGACCATATAACACTCTTGCTAGGCCTCTTCTTTTTGAAGCTTCTATGGCATCTATGAGATTTTGAGCGGATTTTTTTGCAAATCTTGGGAGTCTTACTAAATCCGAAAATTTAAGGTAGTAAATATCTGCTATATTCCTAACAAGCTTTGCGTCGTATAAAAGCTGAGCTACCGCCTCGCCCAAACCTTTTATATCCATTGCATCTTTTGATGCAAAATGTCTAATCCTCAACACCACTTGAGCTGGGCAGGATATGTTTACGCATCGCCAAGCTACTTCACCAGGAGTTTTTACAAGCTTAGAACCACAAGATGGGCAGTATTGTGGGAAGACTATAGGCTTGGCATCTTTTGGCCTTGCTTCTTTTACTACGCTAACTACATATGGTATAACCTCGCCAGCTCTTTCTATGATAACCGTATCTTTTATATGTATATCTTTTTCTTTTATAAAATCTTCATTGAATAAAGAAACACTTGATATGGTAACACCACCTAGGGATACAGGCTCTAACTTTGCCACCGGTGTTATATTGCCCACCCTTCCGACGCTAAATATTACATCTATTATTACGGTGGTGGCTTGTTTTGCTTTAAATTTGAAAGCAGTTGCCCATCTTGGGGCATGCGATGTAAAACCCAGTTCGTCGTAAAGCGATATGTCGTTTACTTTTACTACCATTCCGTCTATTTCGTAAGGTAGCGCTTCTCTTTTGCTTTCAAAATATCTACAATATTCTATGACCTCTTGGATATTTTTGCACAACTTCATGTCCTGAAAAGGTGTTTTAAATCCAAGATCATGAAGCATTTTTATAGCTTCGTAGTGGGTTTTTGGCATTGCGGTTGTGGGTTCTACATACGTTATTTGATAGACAAGCGCTGTTAGAGGTCTTTTGGCTACTTCTTGTGGGTCTTGAAGTCTTATAGAACCAGCCGCTAAATTCCTTGGATTTGCGTAAGGCGGTAAATTTTCTGCCATTCTCTCTTCGTTTATCCTTTTAAAGTCATCTTTGTTTATTATGACTTCTCCTCTAATTTCTAAAAGCTTGATGCCTTGTTTTGAAAAATTTGCTTTTAGAGGGATTGTTTTTATGGTTTTTAAGTTTTTAGTAATATCTTCGCCCACTTCCCCGTCTCCTCTTGTAGCCCCTCTTACAAATATATCATTTTCATAAAGAAGCGATATACCGGCCCCGTCGTATTTGGGCTCAACACAGTATTCTATATTTTCTTTTCCGCTTAATTCTTTTACTCTTCTATCAAAATCTCTTAAATCATCTTCGTTGTAAGTGTTGTCTAAAGAAAGCATTGGTGCTAAGTGCTTTACCTGAGGAAACGTGCTTGATATATCGGAAGATACCCTTTGAGTAGGTGAATCTGGGGTTATCAAGTCTGGGTAAGCGTCTTCTATGCTTTTAAGAAATTTATAAATAGCATCGTATTCAGCATCTGATATAACAGGTTGATTTAACACGTAGTACCTATAGTCGTGATAGTTTATAAGTTCTCTCAATGTATCTATTATTTTGATGGCTTCTTCCTTAGAAAGTTTAGGTGGATGTTTGTCTGGAGATAAATTGTAAGTTTTTAATATTTCTTTTGTTTTTTCTATGAAGAATTTGTCGTTCATATGCGTTGTTTATAAGCTTTTAAGGTATTTAGAAGCAATGTGGCTACTGTCATAGGGCCTACGCCACCAGGTACAGGCGTTATAAAAGAAGCTTTTTGCGATACGCTTTCAAAGTCTACATCTCCAACGATTTTGCCGTTTACTTTTGAAATACCTACATCTATCACCACTGCGCCCTCCTTTACCATGTAGTCTTTTATCAAAAATGGCACTCCAGTAGCTGATATAAGTATATCGGCAGTTTTTGTGTATTCTAAAATGTCTTTTGTGTGTTTATGGCATATGCTAACGGTAGCATCTTGAGAGAGCATAAGCATAGAAAGTGGTTTTCCCACTATAAATCCAGCACCTACTATACATACATTTTTGCCTTTTACATCTATGTTGTATTCATCTAACAAAAGCTTAATACCAAGAGGTGTACAAGGTATAAAAGCTTTTTCTAAATCTCCAGAAAAAAGCTTACCCATGTTGTTGGGGTGGAAGCCGTCTACGTCCTTTGACGGGTCTATGGCATCTATTACTCTATGCATTGATATATGTGGAGGCAGCGGAAGCTGAACTAATATACCATCTACATCTTCTTGCTCATTTAAGCGTTTTATATGATTTAAAAGCACGTCTTCTTCTACATCTTTTTCGAACATATCAAGTTGAGAGCTAAACCCCACATCTGCACAAGCCTGCACTTTATTTTTTACGTAAACCAAACTAGCTGGATCATCTCCCACCAACACTACTACGAGCTTTGGCTTTCTATCAAGGTGTTTTGTTTCTTCTTTTATGTTGTGCTTTATCTTTTTGGCTAAACTCTTTCCATCTAGTATATTCATACGCTTTTTACACCCTCTATATCTATATTTAAATCAATTTTATCGTTTTTAAGCTCTAAGGTTTTATAATAACCTTCCTTTGACTTGTTCTTAAAATATATACTTATTTCTTTTTTACCATCGGGTTTTAAAATATCCATTTTATAAAGTTTACCATCTTTTATATATACCATCTTTTTGTATACGCCATTTACACCTTGATACACGGTATAACCGTCTTTGCAAACAACTTTATCTTTTTTATCTACAACGTCTCCATACAACAGCTTTGATATATCTATCGGGATATTTATGCATGTACCGTAGAAACATAGGTTGTTTGTAAAATCAAGATTTCCTATGAATGTTTGTAAAGTGTATTTGTCTTTTGCTTTTATTAAAGCAACAGGATACTTTAAAATACCGTAAGAAACGTAAGCGTTGGCTTCAAAATTTTGAGGTATAGAGACACTCTCTTTTTTGTAGGGTTTGCACTTTGTTATAGGGGCACAAGAGTATATTAAAAGCCCAAAACAAATGAGAGAAAATACTTTTTTCATAAACCCCTTAATTCTATAGAGGATGCATGGGCGTGAAGGCCTTCGGCTTTTGCTAGGGTGTAGGCATGGTGTTTTACCTTGTCAAACCCTTTTTTGGATACATAGAGTATGGAAGAGCGCTTTACAAAATCATAAACACCCAAAGCTGATGAAAATCTTGCGCTTCTTCCGGTAGGTAGCGTGTGGTTAGGGCCGAGGCAATAATCTCCTAAGGCTTCTACAGTATACTCTCCTAAGAATATAGCACCGGCATTTTTTATAAATCCCAAAAGCTCAAAAGGGTTTTCCGTATTTATTTCAAGGTGCTCTGGGGCTATGATGTTGGATAGCTCACAAGCTTTTTCTAAGTTGTTTACTATAAATATAGCTCCGTAGTTTTCTATAGATTTTACTGCTATATCTTTTCTTTCTAACTGTGATAAGAAAACATCAACTTCTTTAGCTACGCTGTAGGCTAAATCTTCACAGTTTGTTATCAAAATAGCACTAGCTAATTCATCGTGCTCAGCCTGGGATAGCATATCCATGGCAATAAAGCTTGGATCTGCACTGGCATCAGCTATGATAAGCACTTCTGAAGGACCAGCTATCATATCTATACCAACTATACCATAAACTAGTCTTTTTGCGGTGGCAACGTATATATTGCCAGGGCCAACTATCTTTTCCACTGCTGGTACTGTTTCTGTACCGTAAGCTAAAGCAGCTATACTTTGGGCACCGCCTATTCTAAATACTCTATTTATACCGCATATGTAAGCGGCAGCTAAAACTTCTTTTGTAGGTTTTGGGCACACCATGTAAATGTTTGGTACGCCGGCTACTTTCGCAGGTACTGCGTTCATGATTACTGAGGATGGGTAAGCGGCTTTACCTCCAGGCACATAAAGACCTGCACTTTCTACTGGCAAAACTCTTTGACCTAACATTATGCCTTCTTCTTCTGTTATAAAAGATTTCTCTTTTTGGTTTTCGTGAAATTTAAACACCCTTTCATAAGCAAACTCAAGTGCTTTTCTGATATTTTCGTCCAATTCTTCGTAAGCCTGTTCTAAAGTTTTTTTAGGTATTTCTATGCCTTCTTTTTTAAGATCTATGTTGTCAAACTCAAGGGCATATTTATACAAAGCTTCATCTTTGTATTTTATAACGTTTTCTATTATCTCTCTTACTTTATCTAAATACTGCTGTTCAAACGCTTTGGCTCTGCCTAGAATTTTTTCTAAGATTTTTGAGCTTTTAAAATCTTTATTTGTCAAATCTTCAATAGCTATCATACCATATATTCTATCAGATTTTTTCTAAAAGCATAAAAATAAAATTGGTATAATAATTATCTATGTACTATATATTGCTGTTTATACCAACTATAGTGTACATGCTTATATTTTTGTACAACCATAAAAGCCCGGAATTTTTAGGAATGCCATTTTTTTACTGGTTTCAAATACTTATGCTTGTGATAACGTCTATTTTTTACGCTTTGGCTGTGTTTTTAGGGAAAGACGATGGTTAGTGTTGTAGTATTTTTATTGCTTTTTATTGTATTTTCTTACCTGGGATTAAAGGGCAAAGATTTTAAGGCTGGAAACCTTGATTTGTTGCACGAGTGGGCTCTTGGAGGACAGCGGTTTGGAGCTTTACTTCTTTGGTTTTTAATAGGGGCTGATCTTTTCACTGCATATACTTTCATAGCAGTACCTTCTGGATTATTCGCCAAGGGGCCTATATTTTTCTTTGCAGTGCCTTATGTGGCTATGGGATTTGGGGTAGCTTTGGCGGTTATGCCTAAATTTTTTGCCATTTCAAAAGAAAAATGCCATATTACGGCTGTAGATTTTGTAAAAGATAGGTATAACTCAAAGGCTTTAGCTATTACCATAGCAATAGTAGGCATATTGGCTGAACTTCCTTACATAGCACTTCAAATAGTTGGAATGAAGGTGGTACTGGCTACTCTTTTGATGCAGTTTAAAGGCATAAATCAAAACTTTATAAACGAGTTATCTCTTAGTATAGCATTTTTAATATTGTCTTGGTTCACTTACAAATCAGGACTTAGAGGGGCTACTCTTACAGCGGTGCTTAAAGATTTTCTCATTCTTGGGACTGTTGTAGTGCTTAGTCTTTATATACCTTTACATTATCACGGTTTTTATAAAGCTTTTGAAATAAAAAAAGCTTATGCCACGTTAAATCCAAAACTTATAAGTGCATATATAAGCTTATCTGTTATGAGCGCCTTAGCGCTATTCTTATACCCTCACGCTATAACGGGCTGTCTTAGCTCTAGTGATGTGAAAGTTTTGAAGAGATCCATAGCGTTTTTACCCGTTTATGGGATTGGATTAGCTATTTTGGCGCTTTTTGGCGTACTTATATACGAAGTAAAGCCGGCTATGGATATGTTAAACCACATACCAGCTTCTGCTAGAGGCTCTTTCGTGGTGCCAGCTTTGATAGTTTCTACAATGCCACAATGGTTCAGTGGTATAGCTTTACTTGGAATATTTATAGGTGGTCTTGTGCCAGCTTCTATAATGGCTATAGCAAGCTCAAATCTGATGGTAAATATACTTAGAGAGTTAAATATTGCAAATTCTTCTAACGAGACAAAGATTGCAAAATGGTTTTCATTTTTGTTTAAACTAATACCTCTTTTCTTTGTATTTGTAGTGCCGCCTACTTTTGCGATAGCCCTTCAGCTTGTTGGCGGTATTATTGTGCTTCAAACGCTTCCTTCTATATTTTTAGGGCTTTTTATAAAAAACTTAAACAAAGAAAGCCTTATGGTGGGGCTTTTGGCTGGTATTGGGTTTGGCGTTTACGAGCTTGAATCTGTAAACCACTTTGGGCTTATACAAAATATTTTAATGCCATCTCCATTTGGTCCTATATTTATAGGGGCGGCAGCTTTGGGGGTAAATATAGCTATTGTGGCTCTTGGATCTTTTTATCAATACATTTTCCGCAATAACGCTCAATAGGACACATGTTGCAGTTTGGTTTTGTAGGCTTGCATATGCGCTGACCAAGGGATACTAAATATCTGTTTATATCAATCCAATATTTTTTAGGCAATATATTTTTTAACTCTTGCTCTGTTTGTTCTGGCGTTTTTGTTTTGACCAAACACCATCTGTTGGTAATACGATGCACATGTATGTCTACACAAATGGCTGGTATACCAAATCCTTCTGCCAACACTAAGTTAGCCACTTTTAGACCTACACCGGGAAGCTCCATGAGTTTTTCTTTTTCTTTTGGTATTTTTGAATCATATTTTTCTATTATTGTCTTGGCAAGCTCTTTTAGGTTTTTTGCTTTTGTATTGTAAAAACCAACACCGTATATTAGATTTTTTAACTCCTCTTCATCTATCAAATATAGATCTTGGATAGATTTGATTTTTGAGAAAAGTTTCTCGCAAACTTTTGAAGTGGTTTCATCCTTTGTTCTTGTGGAAAGAAGGGCGCATACAAGCACCCTAAAGGGGTCTTTTGTAGTATTGGCTATAAGGGTAACAACCGGTGCATGGTTTTCTTCGTAATCCTTTTTTAAAAGCTTAAACACTTTAGGTATATCGGTTTTTTTCACCGCTTTACTTGTATATAAGCTCTATATATTTGGCGGTATCTGCGATTTCTGGTAAAGGCGGTGGATTTTCCATGCTATAACCCGTTAGAAAATACCAATCATCAAATATGTTGTAATTGGGGTTTTCTATGAAAAATCTCATTTTCTTTGCTAAATCTTCAGGATTTCCACATTCTAATATATAGTTCTCTAGCTTTCTATCCACATCTTCGTAGCTGTTTATATTAAAAGCTTTAAACCTATTTTTTTCATAGTTTAAATTTGCTTCAGAAATATAATACCTATTTATCTTTTTTAATTTTGAGCTTATATCTTCATCCAGAAGCTTCCTATCAAACATAAGCTCTTCGTTAAACTTCTCGAATATATCCGAATGCCTTGACTTTGTCCACATCTGCATAACACCTCTTTGAGAGGTCTCGCCAAAAGCTGTGGTAGGACCAGCAGCCCAGATGTGCGGATTTATGTGCAGGTGTATTTCGTCGCATATGGAATCTAGTTGAGCGTGAGTGTAGATACCCATCACTTTCACATGAGATTTTATAAACTTATCCTTAAACAAAGACAACATAAAGTATTTATAGGTTGGATTTATCTCTGGATTGCCGTACAGTCTTACCTCAAATTTACCCTCTAGGTCTCTCAAATAATCTACAGCTTTTAATATAATGTGATGGCCCTTTGTTACTTGCCAGTTGGATAAGAAGGCAAAGATTGTCTTTTCTCTTGGTTTTGAGTATTTTAGCTTGGTTTTTTCTATGATTTCTTTTGTCTTTTTTTCGTCTCTTTTATTGGCGGCAAATCCTTGTTCTGGTAAAACTAAATTTATTATGTTGTCTGGTTTTACACCAAAGTCTAAAACAGCGTAAGCTCCATAAACTCCATTTGATATGTTTAGGTCTATGATATCTTCCATAAGGTATTTTCCGTATTCAAGCCTTCTTTTCATCTCTACAGCCACTACTTTTTTCTGAGATTCTGTAAGGTTTAGACCCATCATAACATTGTATTCTTCCACAAATCTTTCTGGGGTAAACTCATCTTGGGCTATGCATTGAAAATGATTTTTCTCATACTTGTAAGTGGAAAACATGTGCCAAGAGGGTTCTAAGATATACATAGAATGCATAGTGCTTAGAACTTTGTATCCAAGTTGTTTAGTCTTCTCTATTATAGAAAGAGGCATAATGGATTGAAAATGTATAAAGTCCCAATCTGGCTTCATGGCCAAAAACTTAAACCATATTTGCGTAGTAGGCTCTTCGTATACTTCTGTCATAGGGGAGTATCCGTGCTGATACAAAAACCAGTCTTTTCTGGTGAAGACGTTGTAGGTGATGCCATCGTATTGAGTATTTAAAAGATCGTATTCATTTTGCTTACCTATCATAAAAGGTGGTAATATCGTAAACACCTCTACATGATGACCTAGGTTTTTTAGGTTTTTAGCAAGAATATAAATGTGTTTATCTTCACCGCTTTGTGGTTCTGAAGGTGGTGCCCAGCCTACCAATAAAACTCTCATAGACTCTCCTTATAGTTTAGTATTTAAAAGTACCGTTTAAAACCTTTTGATAAAAATTGGGTGGTAAGAAGGCGTTTTTGTGAATCTCATCCGAGTAAAACCTCGTTTCTACATCCACATCTCTTGATATTTCTCTTGGATTGTAAACCTTAGAACCCACTGAAAAACTCCACCAATAACCAGCGTAAACCGGTATAACGGTAGTGTAAAGATCCACTATGGGAAAGCTTTTTTTCAAAGCTTTTTGAAAGCGAACCACTATATCAAGATGATAATGCAAAGATTCTGATTGTCCAACATATATACCATCTTCTTTTAAAGCTTCAAACACGTATTTAAAGAACTCTTCTGTGGTAAGCACGTGTGCAAAACCGACAGGATCTGTAGAGTCTACTATGATTACATCAAACTCATTTTTGTAATCTTGAATATATTTAAAGCCATCCTCATTTAATATAATAGCTCTAGGGTCGTCCATTGAACAAGCCACGGTAGGGAAAAACTTTTTGGATACTTCCACTACGTCTTTGTCTATGTCTACTAATACAGCTTTTTTCACAGTCTTGTGTTTTAGCACTTCTCTTAGAATACCACCGTCTCCTCCGCCTATTATAAGTACATTTTGGGGATTTTTATGAGCGAACATTACGGGATGAGTTAACATTTCGTGGTAGAAAAACTCATTTTTTTCTGTAAATTGTACTACACCATCAAGTATCAACATTTTCCCAAAATAATGGGATTCTACCACCTGAATCTCTTGGTATTTTGACTTGCCTTCGTAAAGGATTTTGCTTATGCCATAGCAATGTCTTATGGGTGCATAAGGGTCTCTCTCCATAAAATATACGTCTTTCATAGTTTCTTCTCCTCTCTAAACAAGTTTTATTCAAATTATAGCACGTTTTTTATGCGAGATATAGCTTCTTTTAAATATGCTATATCCTTTGCAAAAGAAAATCTTACAAATTTATCCGTTTGGTTGGTGCCAAAATCTATCCCTGGTGTGATTGCTACCTTCGTTTTTTCAAACAATAAATCGCAAAATTCCTTAGATTTCATATTGTATTTTGATATATCTGCCCATACATAAAAAGCTCCTTCTGGTTTTACTGGTACGTTAAATATGCTCTTTAACTCTTTATAAAAGAAATCTCTTCTTTCTTTAAAAGTATTCCTAACGAAGTTGAGATATTCATAGTCAAAAGCTCCTAAAGCAGCGTATTGGGATAAGGTAGGAGCACTTATAAACATATTCTGAGATAGTCTTTCCACGTCATCTATATATCGTTCTGGTACTATAATCCAACCTATTCTAAATCCTGGCATACAAAAGAACTTAGAAAAACTATTTATTACAAAAATATTATCGCTAAAAGAAAGAGCAGTTTTTATGCTTTTATCATAAACAAGTCCGTGATATATTTCATCGCATACAAAAACCTTTTTATTTGCTTCGCAGAATTCTATTATGTCTTTTAGGTTCTCTTCGCTATATACAACACCAGTGGGATTTGACACTGAAGATATTAAAAGCAAGTCAAATTCAACGTTTTTAAGGTGCTCTTTTGTGATCTGAAAGCTCGTATCTTCAAAAACTGGTATTTTTACAACGCTTTTATCAAAAGCGTAAGCTATGTTTTCATAACATGGATATCCTGGGTCTTGCAAAGCAATGTTTTTTCCTTCTAAAAGCCCAAATACTAAAGAAAACCCACCTGAAGAACCAGTGGTGATTATAATTCTTTCTGGTGATATATCTACGTTGTAGAAATTTTTATAGTATGTTGATATAGCCTCTCTTAAACTTTTCAAGCCTTTTGCTTCGGTATACCCAAAAGATCCATCGCTTATGGCTTTTTGAAGGTGGTTTAAAACGCTTCTAGACGGTGGTAAATCTGGTTCTCCAATTTCAAGGTGTATCGCATCTTCAAATGCTGATGCTTTTTTTAAAATATCCATTACGATAAAAGGTTTTATATGTTTAAACATTGTTTAGAAAATCTTTTATTTTCCTGGTGATGGATTCTATATCTTTTTCTTTAAAAATACCAGAGCCTATTACAAATATATCCACATATTCTTTTACGAGGTGCAAATTGTTAAATTTCAATCCACCGTCCATTTCTATAAGGCAGTTTAAACCCTTTTCTAAAATCTTTTGTTTTAAGCTTTTAGCACGATAAATTGAGCGCTCTATAAAACTCTGCCCGCCAAAACCTGGGTTTACAGACATAACAAGAATATAATCAACATAGTAAAGGATTTCATCGATAGCATCTAAAGAAGTACCAGGATTTATTGCAACACCAGCCTTGGCGCCTAAATGTTTTATAAGCTCAATAGTTCTATGTATATGAGGTACATTCTCTATATGAACGGACACCATAGAGGCACCTGATTCCACAAAATCCTTTATATAGAGATCTGGGTTGTTTATCATAAGATGAGCGTCAAAAGTAATATTTGGAAGTTTTTCTTTTAAACATTCTAAAACATAAGGTCCTACCGTGATATTTGGCACAAAAGCGCCATCCATCACATCAAAATGAATTATATCTGCTCCGCCTTTTAACGTAGCTTCTATGTCTTTTCCCAAATTCCAAAAATCAGCTGAAAGAATAGAAGGTGCAAGGTATTTCATTTTTCTGTGATAGTTTCTTCTACCTTCATGCCAAAATGTCTTCCCTCTTGTTCTATATATCCTAAAACTTTATCACCTTTTTTTAACTCTACTACGGATATAAGCTCTCCGTCAGGTTTTACGAGCCTTATAGTTTCTGCGTTTTGAAGCACAGCAGATAACTTTTTGCCGTTTGAGATAGCTTCTATCAAAAGCATAGGCCTTCTTTCAATTTTCGCTCTTCCAACGTAAACTGTTCTTCCGTTGCCGTTTTTATCGTAAACCATAACAGGTTTTCCAGCTTCTGCTTCGCACAAGTATATAGTTTTGTTGTTTGGTACCTTAGTATACATATGCACAGCACCAGCGTTTACCCTAAAGGGTCTTGAGGCAACGTAAGGGTTTTCTTCTGTTTCCGCTGCCACCAAAAGCATTCCGCCGGAAGAGTTACCTACTAGCATACCTTCTGCTTTTTTTAATATAGAGGTTGTATCTACGCACACTCTATCTCCCATACCTACCGGTAGTACTCTTAAAATTTCAGCCTCTACAAGGTTTAACTTTTCTTTTGGTTCCACTACGTTTGATATTTTCTTTATAAGGTTTAAATCGGGGTCTTTTAAAACAACACCCTTTACGCCCTTTTCCAATATATTTAATGCAGTTTTTGCTTCTTCTTCAGATTTTACTATAACATATACATCTTCTTTTTGAGCTATAATGTTTTCCAGTGGGATTATAGTCCAATCTGTTGTTTCTACCAGCACCTTTTTCGGAGATTTAGCAGCCCTTAACTCATCTTCTTTGTTTAAAATCTTGATATACTCTATGTCTTCTCCCAATACCCATGTTTCTATTTTCCCTAGTTTGCTTACGTTTTTTGCTTCTTCTTCTGAGCCTACTATTATAGCTTTTACACCAGACTCTAAAGCGGTTGTGATAGCGTTTTTTTCCTTAGACCATAGTATAAATTCTTTCTCTTCCATAAGATTATTTTAGCACATTAAAGGTTGTTGTATAAGCTCTTGTTTATATCTATCTTGGCATGAGCTCTTAAATCTTTTATAAGGTAATTCATTAAAACGTTTGCTTTTAGGCTTATCAATTGAGCAAACGTCTTTTCCGGATTTTGCTGATTCTTGGTGCTCCTTGAATCCACTTCTATTATTACATAAGCACTACCGCTGGTAGAGACGTAAGGGCCAAAGAATGCAGGTGTTTTTTCTGTAATCATCGGGACTATATCGGAAGATTTTATATCAACCATAGTCGATATTCTAGATAAAGGTAAGTTGTTGAATGCCACCGGTTTTATATTTACAGGTTTTTTAGCTTTTAAGCTGTTGTATATGTTTTTAGCAAAACTTTTTAAAGCCATTATCTTTTTTTCCATCACTATATCTTGTATGACTAGGTTTTTTGCTTGAGAAAGTGGCATTATGGTAGAGTTTTTTGTGTTTTGATATGTGAAGATGTATATGTTGTTGCCAACGTTTCCTACTAGTACAGGATTTTGTGGGTTTAGGGCTTTTACTACTGCACCAAAAGTTTTTGACATTGTTTTTTCATCAAAAGGTTTGAAACCGGGAGGTATTTTACCAGATTTAAGAGCCATGTATATTTCTCTTGCCTTATTTTTATCCGTAGTTTCCCAATATATAATTGACGATGGGTTTACTACTCTAAATTCATCTTTATGTTTGTTGTAATAGTCCTCTATCTCCTGTTCTGTTGGCGTATAGTTTATGTTTACAGAATTTGGGTCTATTATATAAGCTTTTCCAGATAAAAGTGTGTTGTTGATCATATTGGCGGCATTTAATTCTATATCGCTAACATAGGATGCGTTTGTAATAAACAACGTGTATTTTTGTATGGTAAGTTGCTTTTTTATATAGGATTCATAGGTCTCTGGTGTATATCCAGCCTCTGCCAACACGGCTTTGTATCTTTCGAAGTTGAATTTCCCGTCCACTTGGAAAGAAGGGTCTTTGGATATTATGTCTGCCACTTCTTTATCGGATACTAAAAAGCCTTCTTTTTTGGCTTGTTCGTATAAAAGATCATCATCTATCAAAGAATTCAAAATTTCTTGCTTTAACATGGGTGTCATTTGTTGATTGGTTCTCATGGCTACTCTTCTAAAATCTGATATACTTACGCAGTCACCATTTACTTTTGCTATGCAGTTTTCTGATGAATGAAACAAAGACGTGATGTTACC
This sequence comes from Hydrogenobaculum sp., assembly GCF_049967395.1. NCBI lineage: Bacteria > Pseudomonadati > Aquificota > Aquificia > Aquificales > Aquificaceae > Hydrogenobaculum > Hydrogenobaculum sp. The sequence goes on from NZ_JBMFST010000009.1 coordinate 27,807, forward strand.
AGCTGCAAAGTTCCATAGGAAAAAAGCTGCAGTTACTATACCTGACAATATGGCAAACGTTTCTTTGTGCTTTCTTATAAACTCAAACATACCACTATTATAACACTTTTATTTTGTTTTTGGAGATTTTGGTGGTTGACTTAATTTATCTTTTAGTAAAACCTTTCTAATAAGGTAAGTTTGTAAAAAGCTTAAAATATTGTTTATAGTCCAATAAATTACTAAGGCTGCTGGAAACGAAGCGAATAAAAATACAAAAAACAAAGAACTTATGTACATAACGGAGTTTTGCCTTGGGTCTGGATTTGGAGTTAACCTCAAGGACATAATCATGGTTATACCCATTAAAATGGGCAAAATATAATATGGGTCTTTTTGGGTTAAATCGTGTATCCATAAAAAATGAGCTAGTTTTAAATCCGCTGTTATCACAATAACCTTGTAAAGGGAGAAAAATATTGGTATTTGCACAAGGATGGGTAAGCATCCTGAGGCTGGGTTAAAGCCCACTTCTTTATATAATTTCATAATTTCTTCTTGCATTTTAACTGGATCATCTTTATATTTTTCTTTGATTTTTTCCATTTTTGGAGCTACTTCTGAAAGTTTTGACATTGACAGTGTGGATTTATAGTTTAGCGGGAAGAACAATATTCTTATTAAAAGCGTCAAAACAAAAATAGATATTATCCAGTTTCCTGTTTTTATATATATAAAATATAAAAATTTAAACAAAGGCTCTACTACTATTCTAAAGTCTCCAAAGTCAAGTACGTCAGTAAGACCCGCCTTCTTAAGCCAATCGTATTCTTTTGGTCCAAAAAACATAAGAGCTTTGCCATCAAACGAAGCAAGCATAAGTGTAAACTCATCTTTGCCTAGCTTTTCTTTGTATATTTGTATAGAATTTATATGACCCTTTAAACCCTGAAAGAAAAATCTACTTTCTTCGCCGGCAAAAGATATGTTACCAGTTATTATTTTATAAGTTTTTATATCGTCGTTATCAAGCCTCTTAACGTTTCCGTTTAGCTTAAAAACTGGTCCTTGATGAGTATGCAAATCCTCTTCATTTAGGTTGTTGCCGATCATTACGAAGTACGGTTTGTTATAACCTATCAAGGATACGCTTACTTTTGATATAAAACCCTCTTTATCAAAGTGTACATCTTTAACAACTTCTATATTTGGTAACTTTAGTGTCATAACAACGTTGTTGTTTGTTGCAGATATGTTGTAGTTGCTAAAGTTTATCGCTTCATCTATGGAAGGGTTACCAGTATAAACTTCTAAAGGAAAAATCTTTAGGGTGTATTCTTGAGGTGTTATGAGGTTTTGTTTGAAGTTTTTAATGTAATAATATACTATCCTCCCACCGTTGTAAGCAAATTTTATATCTGCATCTTTAAGATGTATTAAAACACCGTTTTCTATATTTGCACTTTGCCTTTGGGAATCAAGAAGTAAGTTTATGCCACCTTGATATTGATATGGCAAAATTGCTTGGTTGGTATTTGTTTTTACCGTTTTTTGTTGAGAGCTTGGTGGTGGGCTTTTAAAGAAATATTCGGTTATATATTGATAAGCAAGTATGGTAATAGATACTGCAAAAAATATTGCAATTAACCTTTTTAAATCTATCTGTTCCATTACGGATAATCTACGCCGCCCTTATTCCAAGGGTTACATCTTAATATGCGCCAAAAAGCTTTCATACTACCTTTAAAAGCTCCATACTTTTCAATGGATAAAATAGCATAATTAGAACACGTAGGATAAAACCTACATGAACTGGGGTATAAGGGTGATATGAAAATCTGCCAAAACCTAACTAATTTTATAAGCAAATATTTCAAGGGGCCAGTCTCTTTCTTCCCTTTTGTCTTCTTCTTTTTATAACATTTCTACCAGACCTTGAAGACATACGAGCCAAAAACCCACTAACACGTTTTCTTTTTCTATTTGATATATGAGGCTTTAATGCGTTTGTCATGGCTACCTCTTTTTAAAATGGGTAGATATTTGTAATCGCCTCTACCCAAGGCGATGCTTTAAAGTTTAGAATCCTGCTTTTCCTGAGAATATACCGGTAAATACGAATATTATAGAGAACAACATAGCATAAAGCGCAAACGTTTCAATGAATGCCAAGCCTATGAACATTATGGTTTGCAACTTACCTGCCATGTTTGGGTTTCTAGCCATACCTTCTTCTGCACCTCTTATGGCAGAACCAGCACCTACGCCGGCACCCAAAGCACCAAGACCTATGGAAACACCTGCGGCGACCGCCATCAAACCATAAAACAGCGCTCTTGCGTGTGCATCTGAGCCGCTTGAACTAGCAGTGTCAGCCATCGCTATGCTACTAGCAAGAGTTAAAAGCATGAGGGTTTTAAGCTTCATAAATATCCTCCTAATTTATTAATAAAATGGGTTTACCTGTGGATTTAGAAAATTTAGATATATCTTTATTAAAATTGTTACAAGCTAATAAAATCATATCTGGATTTACTTCTTTGTAGACTGCTTCTACTTCTTCGTCAAAATCGCCTACTTTTACATGGAAATTTACATTCATATCTTTAGGGAATATACGTTTTAGTCTTTCTGTAGCTTGTTTTATACTATTTTCCTTCATGTATGGGTCAAAGGGCATGCCAAAAGAGATTGCTATATCCTCTGCCTTTTTTACAGACTCCAACACCACAAGAACATCTAAGTTTGCTTTAAAATTGTTCACAACATCCAGTATTTTACCTATAAGCTTAGTGCAATCGCCATTCTCCATATCCATTATGAGAAGAATTTTATTTATATTCATATCAATGTTCCTCGTGCACCACAGCGCCAGCTATATATATAGTGCTTAATATCATAAAGATAAAAGCCTGCAAAACAATTGCTAAAACCTTTATTGTTATTAAAAATACAAGTACTATTGGAGATACTGCCAACGTAAATGGGTTTCCTATCAAAACACCTATTATCGAGATAAGAAGTATAGCTCCCCCTTTCATATTGGCAAAAAGACGTAATGATAGCGACACAACTCTTCCTAAGTGAGACATGATTTCTATTATAAAGAAGAAAGGTGCTAACGCTTTTATTGGACCCATAAAGTGCTTTATATAGCCAAGACCGTTGACTCTGAAACCTTCAAAATGATATAGAAAGAATACTATAAGGGTAAGTGCTAAAGTGGTATTTATGTTGCCAGTAGGAGCGTCTACAAATGGTAAAAGCTCCATAACGTTTCCAAAGAATACAAAAAGCCCTATAGAGGCTATAAGAGGTAAATAACGTAAGCCTTGCTCTCCCATGTTTTCGGTTACCATCGACTTGCAAAAATTCACATAACTTTCTATTGCAAACTGCAACTTCGATGGTATAATTTTGGGTTTGCCAGCAGCTAACACCAAGCCTAAGGCTACTACCATAGCTACTATGCTAGTTATTACATGCTCATAATGTTCCATGCAAATATTATAGCATAAGAATATAAAAATTTCTCCAAATTTTTTTGACTTTTTTATATAGTCCTAGAAAATGTTGGTTTTTCTTTAGTTTTTGAATATACATCAAAAACTATGGCTATATTTCTTATAAGAAGCCTACCTTCTGGGTTTACCTCTATTTTATCTTCATTTATACTAACAAGACCGTCACGTTCTAACTCTTCTAACTCTAAAAGCTCTTTTTCAAAATATTCGTCAAAGTCTATACCAAACTTAGAAGATATGTTCATTTTATCTACGTAAAGATTACACATAATATCCATTATCACTTCTCTTCTTATCATATCGTCTTGGTTTAAGATATACCCTCTCATAACAGGAAAAACGTCTTTATCTAAAGCGCTATAGTAATCTCTTAAGGTTTTATGATTTTGGAAATAAGCTTTGTCTAACATGCCTATAGATGTAGCACCTATTCCTATTAGATGTACACCTTTTCTAGTGGTATAACCTTGGAAGTTTCTCCAAAGTTTTCTATGCTTTTGGGCTAAATAAAGATCATCTGTTTTTTTTGCAAAGTGATCCATACCTATAAAAGCGTAGTCGTTGGCTTCAAACAACTCTATGGCCAGCTTTAACATGTCAAGTTTCACAGGCGCTTCTGGCAGAGTTGCAGCATCAATTTTACGTTGAAGCGGCTTTAGCCAAGGTACGTAAGCAAAATTAAAAACCGCCACTCTATCTGGAGAAAATTCTATAGTTTTTTCTATGGTGCTTTTGAATGTATCAACCGTTTGGCCTGGCAATCCATACATAAGGTCTATGTTTAAGCTTTTATAACCTAAACTCCTTATATCGTAAATTACACTTTTTAAAAGCTCTTCATCTTGTACTCTGTTTATACGTTCTTGAACATTTCTATCAAAGTCTTGTATCCCCATGCTAATTCTGTTGAATCCAAGTTCTTTATAGAGTTTTAATTTTTTGTAATCTATATGGCGAGGGTCTATTTCTATTGATACCTCGGGCTCTTCTGTAAAATCAAATCTATCTTTGATAAATGACATCATATTGTAGAAATCTTCGTTATCTAGAAAATTTGGTGTCCCCCCACCTATGTGAAACTGGTCAATTTTCTTGTAATCTTTCAAAACATCTTTTAGCATATTGATTTCTTTAAAGAGATAGTTAAGATATGGTTTTGCCACATCTGTCCTGTGAGAAATTATTACGTTGCACCCACAAAACCAACACGCATTTTCGCAGAAAGGTATATGAATATATAAAGATAGAGGCCTTTCATCGTGCAATATATCTTCTAGCTCTTTTTTATAAATATCAGAGGATAAAGGCTTAAACTCCACCGCTGTAGGATAGCTAGTATATCTTGGGCCTGGCTTATCGTACTTTTTTATAAGATTGAAATCTATCTTAGTATTTTTGTACATAACGCGCTCCTACAGTTAAATATAAAATTATTTTTTCTAAAAGCCATACAACAAAAATCATCTTGCATACTCTACAAACCTATTTTCTCTTATAACTACGACCTTTATGTTGCCAGGATAATCCATTTCTTCTTCTATCTTCTTAGCGATTTTCTTAGACATATCGTAAGCTTGCTCATCTGTAAGTTCGGAAGGTGATACGATAACCCTTACTTCTCTACCGGCTTGCATAGCGTATACGTTTGATACACCTGGAAAACTTTTTACAATCTCTTCAAGTTTTTCTAACCTTTTAATATAAGCTTCTAAGGATTCTCTTCTCGCTCCTGGCCTTGCTGCTGAAAGAGCATCTGCTGCGCATACTAAAGCTACCTCTGGATATTTAACGGGTTCTTCTTCGTGGTGTGCTTTTATGGCGTTTAAAACATAATCAGGCTCTTTATACTTTTTGCACAATTCTATGCCTATGTCTGTGTGTGAACCACCCATTTCATTTGATATGGCTTTTCCTATATCGTGCAAAAGCCCGGCTCTTTTAGCAGCTTTTTCGTTTAAGCCCAGTTCAGCGGCCATGAGCCCGGCTATCGTTGCCACCTCTTTTGAATGGAGCAATACGTTTTGTGAATAAGATGTCCTATAGTAAAGCTTACCTATGTAATAATAAAGCCCTGGGTTCATATCGTGGATGCCTAACTCCATAACGGTTTCTTCACCTAGTTTTCTTATGTTGTTATCCATTTCTTTTTTAACTTCTTCAACAACCTCTTCTATGCGAGCTGGATGTATCCTACCGTCAATTATCAGTTTTTCAAGAGCTTGCTTGGCTATCTCTCTTCTCATAGGGTCAAAAGATGAAAGTGTAACGGTATCTGGGGTGTCGTCTATTATAATATCAACGCCTGTTAATATTTCAAAAGCCCTTATATTTCTTCCTTCTCTTCCTATAATACGCCCTTTGAATTCATTGCTTGGAAGCTCTATTGTGGATGTGCTGTAATTTATTGCTATCTCTGGGGATAGTCTTTGAATAGATGTGGTGATAATTCTCTTTGCTTCTCTTTCAGCTTCTTCTTTTGCCTTTTCCTCTATGGCTTTTGCTATCCTTATGCTTTCTATCTTAGCCTCTTCTTCGGCTTTTCTCAATATCTCTTGATAAGCTTCTTCCTTAGTTAAGGACGCTATTCTTTGGAGCTCTAGAAGTTCCTTGTTTTTAAGTTCTTCTATTTCGCTTTTAATGGTTTCTAAACTTTTATACTGCTGTTCTATCTCTTTTTCTTTCTTTTGAAGAGCTTTTTCTAGTTCTCTTAGCTCCCTTTCTTTTGTGTAAAGCTCCTCTTCTTTTTTCTCAAGGCTTTGTAGCTTTCTTTCTAGGTTTGTTTCTTTTGATTCTAAACTTTTCTCCCTTTGTAAAAGAGATTGTTCTTTTGAGGAAAG
>NZ_JBMFST010000010.1:0-34121 GCF_049967395.1 Hydrogenobaculum sp.
GACCTCAAAAAGATATATCAAGCTCCTACTAAGGATATGGCGATACTTGAGTTTGATAACTTCAAAGACAAATGGCAGGATAGATATCCAAACATTGTAAAAGACTGGGAGAAAGATATAGAATACATACTTGCCTTCTATCAATATCCTTATGAGATAAGGAGAATGCTTAGTACTACGAACCTTATAGAAAGTGTAAATAGCAAGATAAGAAAAGTAGCCGATAGCAAAAGAGTATTTCCAAGCGATGATGCTCTTTTAAAAGTTGCTTACGGTGTAATCCTAGAGCTAGAAGACAAGTGGATAAAACCCATAAAAGATTGGGATATTATAAGAAAACAGCTTGAAATCCTTTATCCAGGAGTGATACAATAATGTTTAGTAAGAGAGTTTACACAATTGATGAAACGGTCCCCCACCGGGGGTTCGAATCCCTCCCTCTCCGCCATAAATCTTGCATAATGTGTTAATCAATATAATCATGTCAGATAAAACATAAAGCTTGTTTCTGATATAATGTATAGGTTATGGAAAAGCTGGTTATAGTTGGTGCTCAGTGGGGCGATGAAGGAAAAGGTAAGATAGTGGATTTACTATCAAAAGACTATGAAACGGCAGTAAGGTATCAGGGTGGAAACAACGCAGGTCATACCGTTATAGTGGATGGTCAAAAGTATATCCTTCATATTGTACCTACTGGTATACTACATAAACATACAAAAGGTATAATAGCTCAAGGCATGGTGATAGACCTTGAAGTTTTAAGCAAAGAGATAAAAGACTTAGAGTCTCTTGATATACAAAATAGACTTTTTATAAGCGACAGAGCTCATGTAATACTTCCATATCACAAAGTTTTAGATAGGCTTTTTGAAAAAAAATCAAACATAGGCACAACTTTAAAGGGTATAGGCCCCACATATATGATGAAGTATGCTAGAAAAGGCATAAGAATGACTGATTTAAAAGATGAAAATATATTTTACAGTAGGCTTGAAGAAAATCTTGAGTTTACAAAAGAACTATGCGAGAAGGTATACAACGAAAGGTTTGAGCTAAACAAAAACGAAGTTGCAGAAGATATTTTTAAGCTTTTTAAACCTATAGAAAAAAACATTCAAAATACTTTTAAAATCATACAGGCTTCAAAAAGCGTAATATTTGAAGGTGCTCAAGGAGTGATGCTAGATATAGACATAGGTACGTATCCTTATGTAACTTCTTCTAACTCTTCAACACTTGGTCTTTCAAACGGTACGGGACTTCACCCGAAGTATTTTAGCGATGCTAAGTTCGTTGGTGTTTCAAAAGCTTATACTACAAGGGTAGGAGCAGGTCCTTTTCCCACAGAGTTAAAAGACGAGATAGGAAACGCCTTAAGAGATTTTGGGCATGAGTACGGTTCTACCACCGGAAGGCCAAGAAGATGTGGGTGGCTTGATTTAGTGGCTTTAAAATACGCTTGCGATACAAATGGCTTTGATGAGATAATAATTACAAAATTGGATGTGCTCGATAGCTTTGATGAGATAAAAGTCTGCATAGCCTACGAAAACTTTGACGATTTTCCATCTTCTTTAAAAGATATGGAAAACGTAAGGCCTGTTTACAAGACGTTAAAAGGCTGGAAAACCAACACAAAGGCGGCAAAAGATAAAAATAAACTTCCAAAAGAGGCTTTAGACTACATAATGTTTATAGAGGATTATTTAAATACTAAGGTATCAATGCTTTCTACTGGACCAGCTAGGGAAGATTACTTATACCTATAGCATAAAATAGTTTTAGTTTTCATCAAATTTTCATCTTTTTTTTATTATATTAAAAACTATCAAAACTTTTATAGGAGGTAAGACCCATGAAGAAGTTCTTATCAATGCTTTTAGCAGGTATGTTTGCAGTATCACCAATGGTGATGGCAGCAGAAAAGAAGATGGAACACAAACCAGTGCACAAGAAGATGGTGCACAAAAAGTGGCATAAGAAATGGCACAGAAGAGTAGTCCACAAAAAATGGCATAAGAAAGTAGCTCACAAAAAAGTAGAGCACAAGAAGTGATATAGTCGCTCAATTCCAAGCCCCGATTTCGGGGCTTTTAAAAAAATAATTAATAAAAACTCACCTGCCCTACCCCCTCCTCTTACATCAAACCTAAGACAGATGTTAAGCTGTTGTCTTTGAACCTTGCTCAAACACCGTTATAACTTCTTTATTCTTTATGGTGTAAGCAGCTCCTTTGGTTTTGTCTATTATTATCACTCTTGTCCATTCGTTTAATACAAGCTCGAGGGCTTTTGGGACATCTTTGGCAGCTTCCATAACCTTCTCAATAGGAGCTTCTACAAACACAAGAAGTCTCATTGGTTCGTGGTATGGTTTACCATCTACATATACTGTTTGATAAGGTAGCCCTGTGCGCAAATCGCCGTAGTTTCCTGTCCAAACACCGACTTTCCCCACTACGTTGTGATATACCTTAGAACCAGCCCCTAATCTTTCATTATCTGTAGTGGAGAAATAGTATTCTAAGTTTATCCACTCTCCAATGAGATAAGGACCAGCCAATATGTTTTTCAGTATAGAACCATCTTTATCTATCTCCCAATCGTAGGATTGCATGAAAACTCTATTTTTGAGCGCTAAGTTTTGAGTGCTGGAACGCTTTCCTACGTAAGCTCCCATGTTTTTAGATAGTCCCCATTCTGGTCTTGTCTCAGACCAATCTATCGCTCTTATAAATATTTTATCTGGGTTATCGGCGTAAGGCAACAGCTTTGCCCTTTCTTCTCTTGTTTTTTGAGAAGCCAATTTAAAATCTTCTAAAACTTTGTTTAAGTATGCTTTATGAGTTTCTGGCACAAAATCTAAATCGTAAAGCTCTAATTCGTCGGTGGTGGTATCGTGGATACCCGGTATAAACACGGTATCTTCTGGTATAAAAATACCTTTTAGAGCAAGAGCCTCTTTTACATCCCTTTTATTTGCTATCCTCGCTAAGACCCTTACGTTTGCAAGCCCGTTGTTTCCACCACAAGCCCCGCAATCAAGGGCAGATTCAAACGGGTTGTTGTCGCAAGTGCTTCCATGTCCAAACAAGAATACGAACTTAGGAAAATCTTTGGTAAAACCTATAAGTTTTAAAAAGTTGTAAACCAAACTAACTTGCTCTTCTAACGTGTATCCTATCATAGACAGCTTTTGCTTTTGAAATTCGTAAGCTTCTTTTGTAACAGCGTATTTGGTTTTTAAAAGCTCCAAAAATTTATTATCAAAAGAGGCTGTTTTTCCGTTTAGTATAGCGTTTAGTATTTCAAGGGCATCTTTGTATTTTAAGTTTTTCTTATAAGCTTCATGGTAGGCTTCTTGTATCTTTTCTACGAAAAATCTTTTTGCATACTCTTCAATCTCTTGTTCAGTGAGTTTGTCTATGGTAAATGTTGTATCTGGTTTTTGAGCTTTTACATTCTTCATTAACTTTTGGGTAAGCCCAGGGAAAAGTGTTTTACCAAACAAATTGATTCCAAAAAGCCATCCCATTGCTTCAACCATAAAAAACGGTGTATATGGGTTATTTTTAAGAGACTCCAAAATCTTCTTAAAAGTATAATTTATATTTTTCTTTTGTTCATAGTCTTTATGATTGTCTTTCGGAAGTTCTAAGACTATCTTCTCTGGTTTCATAATAACGGGGCAAGAGTATATTTCATGGCCTTTGTCAAACTCTATAAAAGCTATAGGAGTACCAAAAAATCCAGCTACTCCGTAAGTGTTGTAATGTCCAAACCTCTCTAAATTTCTTCTTATGGCCTCTGATCTTACATCTATACAAAATATCGCAGTGGCTAAGTTCGATTTTAATTCTCTTTCTTTTGCCATTACAAACTCTTTTGAAAGATCCTTTATGTAAGAGTCTTCCAAAGATACAAGCCATATATAACCCTCTTCCTCTTCTAAAAACTCAACAAGTTCAAGCAAAGCTTTTAAGTTATCGTAGTAAAGACTCATAGCGTATATTACATTTTGAAGAAAAGATGCCCTTTGAATTTCTCTGTAGTTTAGATACTCTTCAAATATTGCTTTATAATCTTTGCCAAGTTCCATGTCGTCTAAGAACCTTGGGTACAACATGTTTTTGGCTTTTAAAAGCTTCAAGACCACATAGTAAGGATTTTTTGAAGCAAAATCCCTAAACTCGTCAAAGTTTCTTATTGGGGCTTTTTTGAGGTATTTACGTTCAAAATAAAGCCTTACAGCTAGATACGCCATCATAGAAGATGGGTATTTTATTTGGAAATAGTAATCTTCTGTTTCACTTCTATACTTTATAAAAGATGACCAACCAAAATCTTTAACAAAATGGTTTAGTATATACCTTTCGACGTTGTTTGGATTTATGAAGTTTATATGCTTTTCTACGAAAGATTCTTCATCTGATGTTTCTTTTATACCCTCGTATAGTCTAAAAGCTTCAAACATGCCTCTTTCTCTTTCTGGCATAGACATAGTGGTTTGCCCTTCATCCACAAATCTTGCCACAAATTCTGCTATCTCTTTTTCTATAATATCTGTATAGTTTTTGTCAAAAACCGCATCTACTATCTCGCAAAGAAGCATATCTTCGCAAAGTTCTTCTATTAACCCTAACACACCTTTTTGATAATACGTTTTCGATATGGTATCTTTGCTTTTAACGTGTTTAAGTATATCTTTTTCCAAGTCTTTCGGTACTTTTTTATACTCGTCTGAAGATGGGCTTATATCCACCATAAAAGTTTTTGCCTCTTGAAAGTATTCTTCAAGTCCTACTTTTCTTAGTTCTTCCAACAAGTTTTCTTCGAAAACATCCTTTTTGATAATACCGTCTTTGTAAAGTTCTACGTAGTAAGAAGAAGGCATGTAGACTTTTGCTTTAAAAAGCTTTGAGGCTTTTTTAAGGCCTTCTCTAAAAGGCATATCCTCAAAACCCATAAGAGGATTTCTAGATATAAATGTTGTCATTGGCCAATAATAGGGAATAAGCTTCACTGCATTTTCAAAAGCTACTTTTATCATAACAACACCTCCATTAAGCTGTAAAAACCTACTGCGGTTAGCACTAAAAACAGAATACTAAACACAAAAACATAGCCTTGCCCTATGTCTTTATAGTTCACCAATTGATTTGGCTTACCAAACAAAGAGCTATTCAATATTCTAAAAGCCATAAAAAAGTTTGCAAAAAATAGCCAAAATACTATCAAATACCCATCTACGCCTATATTTGTTTTTACTATGTTTGAAGTCATTATCAAAGCGTTTGCAAAAGGAGGATAAAGCCCAAGGTTCATAAGAGAAAGTCTTAAAAATAAAGCAAGTTTTGGAGCTTTTAGCACGATACCAGTGATAGCGTCTATGTTGGCGCTGCCAAAGGTTTTATCCATATAGTAGCCTACAAGGTAAAGAGAAAATGCGCTAAAAACAAGAGAACCAAAGTAAAGTTCAAACATCCATTTGTCTTTAAAGATAAAAAGCGCTACAACATTTACAAATACAAAGTAGTAGCTAAGTTTTATAAGGTTTAAAGTCCTGTAAGATAAGAAAAACGTAAGCACAGATGTTGTAAATGCCATAAGCTCCAGGACTTTGTAAACGGTGCTTGCGGTAGTAGGGTCATCGAAGTGATAAATAGAAAGACCCATAAGAGGCAACCCTAAGAACAACGTGCTATAATTCTTGAAATTTTTACCAAAAAGATAGTACGGCAAAATACCCATCAAAATCAAAGCTAAGTAGTACATAAGCATACCTCCTTATAGAAGTTTAAAATACCTTATTAGAACGTCTGGCAAGAAAAATCCTCTGGAGAAGATTCTATAGAAAGTCCATTTTAGCTTTTCATACTTTGTGCCAGAAGCGTCTTTGTAAGATTGATAGTATATGATAGCCCAACCAAAGACTATTACACCTATAAGTAAAGCAAGCAAGATCAAAAGATAAGGTATAGATAGGTTAGCCGCTTTGTAAAACTCTACATACTTAGGTCCATAAAGGTATTCTTCAAAGGTGGTACCCATAAATTCGTAAGTTAATACTATGAATACGAAAGATACTATAAGACCAAGAATTGTTTTTAACGACGTGTTTTTAGAAACCTTAAAAAACGATAGGAAAAGCTGAGCGCTAGTAAGCCAACCAAAAGCTAAGAATATAATACCAGCTTGGAATTGAAACTGCACTCTATTTATGAAAAACTCTATCAGGGTAAAAAGCACTATGGGTATTACGGTAAATATGGCTACAATCTCACCTATGGTTTTTCTATTTTCCTCGGTTTCTTCTGAAAATAGTTTGTAAGATAGATTTTTGGGTATATTTGGGTCTTTTCTGGCAAGATGTATTACGTTGCCAGACTCCAAAAACAATGAGGCTTTAAATATACCGTGTACTATGAGGTGATATATTGCTACGCTAAAAGCTCCTATACCAGCCTCCATTATCATGTACCCCATTTGGCCTACCGTAGAATAACCTAAAGAGCGTTTTATATCTGGCTTAGACAACATTACCACAGAAGCGGCTATCGCAGTAAGTATTCCGAAGAAAAACGCTGTATTTAGAGCTATAGAGGAAGATAGATAAAGATAGGCTATCTTGTTTAAGAGTATACCGCCGGCGTTTACTATACCAGCGTGCATCAAGGCTGAAACTGGAGTTGGAGCTTCTGAAGTGTAAGGAAGCCAAAAGTAAAAGGGTATAATGGCCGATTTTGCCATTGCTGAAGCCACAAATAGAAGAGCTATCGTATTTACAACGCTATTGTGTTCTATGTTGGTTTGCCATATATGGTATAGTGTTTGTAAATTAAGCGTGTGATACACTTTGTATGTTAATATTGTCCCTAACAAGAAAAAGAAGTCTCCTATTCTGTGTACTGTGATAGCCCAAGAGCCAAACCTTACTGCATCTTTTGACTCCACTCTAAAAGATATCAAGAAGTAAAGACTAAGGCTCAATATTTGCCAAGCTATAAACATTATAATGAGGTTGTTTGCCATTATCATAAAGTATATGGAGCTAAAAATAAAGTTTAGTATTATAAAAAACCTCTTATAACCTTTTTCGTCCCACATGTAGTTTGAAGCGTACTTCCTTATAACTAGTCCTATGATAGCCACGTATGGTACCAGTATAGAAGCCAAATGATCAAACACCAATGTGTTGTAAAACCCCACGATCACCTTATGAAGTATAAACTCGTAAGCGGTGCCTATCAAGCTTATAATGGCTATAAGCCCTGAGAAGAACATGCTGATTCTTGGTATTGCCCTCTTGTCGTCCACAAAGGATATCAAAGCGGCAATAACGAGCGGAATAAATGGTATAGATACCACTATTTCCATAGACTTTACCTCCTTTTTGGTTTGTAAAAATCTATACCGATGAGTTTTTTTGTCAATAGTTTAAATATGATACATCACATTGTCATAACCTTCTTTTGCCCTTAAAATTAAGCAGCCCGCTTTTGATATAAAACATTTTTTATGATATATATCGTGTTATAATTGTAAAATCCAAAACATTTATCTTACAAAGTATTTAAGCTTTTAAATTAAAACTACCTTCAAAATAAACAAACAAACAGCAAAAATAAAAACTAAGATATGGAAATTTAAAAATGTATTTGTAGAGCTAAATACATGAATTTGCCAGAGTATGTTAAAGTTGTTTCAGACCTTAGCTTATCTATAAATTAGCTTTTATACGCTCTAAGATTTTAAGATAACCTTCTTTGAGGTCGCCGAGATCAAACCTAAACCTATCTTTATCTAATTTTTCACCGGTTTTTTTGTCCCAAAGTCTGCAACTGTCTGGAGATATTTCATCTATTAATATTATTTCTCCGTCTTTTGTTTTGCCAAATTCCAGTTTAAAATCCACGAGGATTATATCAAGTTGGTCAAAAAACTCTTTTAGAATATCGTTTACTTTTAAAGCTGTTTGTTTCATGTATGCTATGTCTTCTTCAGTGGCAAGATTAAGAAGCTTTACATGTTCTATGCATATGAGTGGATCGTGAAGTTCGTCGGATTTGTAGAAAAGCTCTACCAAAGGCGGGTTTAAAGGGGTTCCTTCTTTTATACCAAGTCTCTTTGAGAGACTTCCGGCGGCTATGTTTCTTACCACCACTTCTACATCCAAGCGCTTGGCTTTTAAAACAAGCATCGAATCTTCTGAAAGTTTTTTTATAAAATGGGTTTTTATGTTTTTGGCTTTTAAAAGCTCAAAAATGAAGGATGTTATTTCTAAGTTTATATGTCCTTTACCAGATATGTTGTCTTTTTTGATGGCATCAAAAGCGGTAACGTCGTCTTTAAACTTTATTATGTAAGTGTCTTCGTCATTTTCATAGACTATCTTAGCCTTGCCTTCATAAAGCTTGTTCATGATTCTAGTGTTGATATTCTAAGAGAGGCTACGTTTGCGTAGTAACTTTTTGGGAATGTTTTCAGTATTTCGTTGTAAATTGTTATAGCTTTGACTTTGTCGTTTAGCTTTTCATAAGACTCGGCTTCTAGCAACAAGGCGGATGGTTTGTTGAATGCGTTGTTTGGTATGGTGTTTAGTATGCTTATGGCTTGTTGATATTTGCCTTCTTTGTATAGTCCGTAAGCTGCTCTTTCTTCGTATAAAAATTTAGCAGGCAACGTTTTTGCCTTAGATGATATATCTTGAGATAAAGCAACGTCGTTTACAGGTAAGTTTGCTAACGTGGATATACCTATTTCATAGGACATCGCTAGAAGTGCCATTGGGCTTTTCTTGTAATGAGTGGCCACAAATTGAGCTTGATTTAAGGCACCTTGATAATTTTTTTGTTGTAAAAGCTCATCTACTTTTGACAGTTGATAGCTTGCAGCTTCGTTGTACTCTTTTTCATGCTTTTTGAGAAAGTAAAAACCTATTGCTACAAAAATTGCTGTCAGAACAAGCGATAACGCTGTATAAAGCTTACTTTTGCTCATTGGATGCCAAAGCCTTGTTTAAAAGCTGAGTGACTCTTGAAACTCTTCTGGCCGCTTCGTTTTTGTGTATAGAACCCTTAGCGGCTGCGTGCTGTATCATGCTTACCACAAAAGGAAGCTTTGCTTTGGCAGTTTCTAAATCTTTAGATTGTATTAGCTTCTTAAAGTTTCTTATGGCAGTTTTCATCCTTGATACATGCAATGCATTTATCTCTCTTCTTCTTTCGTCTCTTCTAGCTCTTTTAGCAGCTTGTCTCTTGTTGGGCATCTAAAACCTCCTTTAAAAGTTAATATTATATTATAACAAACAATTTAGTCGTTGTCAAAAATAGCTTCTTCTTGTCCTACTTTATAGTAAGGGTACTCCCAAGAAGAGTAATAATAAGGTGTATAAGCTTTAAATTCACCTGCACAAGTATCCACCGCTTTAAAAGTAGGGCTCAAATCTCCCAAAAGTTCTTCTACCTCTTTTTCTGTTTTGTTAAACTTTTTGGCTATTTCTTTATTTGAAAAGCCCAATATTTTCAATTCAAATACATAGTTTTTATCAAAAGGTACATCTTCCTTGTAAGCTTCCACTAGTTCTTTTATCTGATGTAAAAACCACTTATCTATATGGCTTACTTCATGTATTTTATCTATTGATATACCTCTCATGAAGGCTTCTTTTATATAAAAAATACGTTCTGGTGTTGGTATCCTTATGCTTGTTATAAGTTCATCGTAAGAAAGCGCTTCGTAATCTTTCATAAAAAGGTAAGGGTTGTCGGTTTCTAAGCTTCTTATGGCTTTCATGAAAGCTTCCTTAAAAGTCCTTCCTATAGCCATCACCTCACCCACAGATTTCATTGTGGTACCAAGAATTTTGCTTGATTCTTTAAACTTTGCAAAATCAAACCTTGGTATTTTTACTACAACATAGTCAATGCTTGGTTCAAAGCTTATAGGAGTGTTTTTTGTAATGTCGTTTTTTATCTCATCGAGGGTGTATCCAACCGCTAAAAGAGCTGCTACTTTTGCTATCGGAAAACCGGTTGCTTTAGAAGCTAAAGCTGAGCTTCTAGAAACTCTTGGGTTCATCTCTATCACGTAAAAATTGTCGCTGTTTGGGTCTACTGCAAATTGAATATTTGAGCCACCTGTATCAACCCCTATTTTTCTTATTATGGCAAGGCTTGCATCCCTTAACATCTGATATTGTTTGTCGGTCAATGTTTGGGCTGGGGCTACTGTTATAGAATCACCGGTATGAACGCCCATAGGGTCAAAGTTTTCTATAGAGCATACTATAACTACGTTGTCTTTTGTATCTCTTATGACTTCAAGCTCAAACTCCTTCCAGCCTATAAGAGATTTGTCTATAAGCACCTGATGTATGGGTGAAGCTTCTAAAGCAGCGCTTAATTTTGAAGGAAACTCTTCTAAGTTGTAAACGATAGAACCACCTGTACCGCCTAATGTAAAAGCCGGTCTTAGTATAGCTGGAAAACCTATATCCTTTATAAAAGCCATACCTTCTGAAAGAGAGTTTACTATTGCGTTTGGTGGTACTTTTAGGCCTATCTCCTCCATAGCTTTTGCGAAAAGAGCCCTATCCTCGCCTTTTTTTATAGCCTCGTAGTTTGCACCTATTATTCCTACACCGTATTTTTCTAATATACCAGACTCGTATAAATCTTTTGCTAAGTTTAGAGCGGTTTGTCCTCCTAAAGTAGGTAGTAAGACATCTGGTCGTTCTTTTTTTATAATCTCTTCTAAGACCTCTACTGTCAACGGTTCTATATAAGTCTTTGTAGCCAACTGCTCATCGGTCATTATAGTGGCTGGGTTTGAATTTACAAGTATTACTTCATAGCCTTCTCTCATAAGGGCTTTGCAAGCCTGAGTGCCAGAATAATCAAATTCTGCTGCTTGGCCTATGATAATAGGGCCTGCTCCTAAGATTAGTATTCTTTTTATGTTGGTGTTTTTTGGCATAAAATTATTATACTACAAACTAGCTATTTGAAATAGTTAATGTATAATTTTTACACGGCTTAAACAAGAAGTTAAATAACCGTTAAGCTTTTTGTATCTCCTTTGAAGTATTTTGCTTTTTAACGGCAAATTTACCTATAAATATAGATATTTCGTAAAGGGCTATAAGTGGTAAGGCCATGAGGATTTGAGTGGAAACATCTGGGGCTATCAAAGCTCCTATAAAAAATGCCACTACTATAAAGTATTTTCTAAAAGCTTTTAATTGTTTTGTAGATATTATGCCAGCTCTTTGTAGCATAAAAAGAAAAATAGGCATCTCAAAGGCTATACCAAAACCAAGAAGCATTTTTAGCAAAAAGTTTATATAGAGCTCTGCTGAGAGCATGGGTTTTGCCCTAAGCTGGCTAAAACCTATACCTATTAGAAATTTTAAAGCCATTGGAAGCACTGCAAAATATGCGAAACTAGCTCCCATTACAAACAATATCAAAGAAAAGAACACCAAAGGAAAAACGAGCCTTTTTTCTTCTGGGTAAAGAGCCGGCTCTACGAATTTCCATATTTGATATAAGATAACAGGTATAGCAAGAATTATTCCCACTATTACAGATATCTCCATCATTATAAAAAGAGGTTCCGTTGGAGATAACGTTATAAGTTTCATACCGGGATAGTATATGTCTATTGGATATTTTAAAATCTCAAAAACATACTTAGCGTAGAAAAAGCTTATAGCAGAAAATATAAGTACAGCTGCTATAGATTTAAGTATTCTCTGCCTTAGTTCCTGAAGATGCTCCATCAGTGGAGCTTTCGGAAGTTCCTTCTCCATCTTTCTTTTCCTCGGTGTTAGTTTGTTCTTTTTCAAGCTCTAACACTTTTTTGTTTACATTTTCTATGTAAGCTTGCATTTTTATCTCGTCTATGAACTCTCTGGTTTTTCTAGTAAATTCTCCTAGCTTTGTGGCTACATCCATCATCTTTTCAGGACCAAGCACTATATACGCTATAACTAGTATTATGATTATTTGTCCTAAGTCCATAACACTCTCTCTATAACTTTGCCAAAAAACATCCACAATATAGCACCCATAGACAAAAATGGGCCAAAGGGTATATAATATTGCATGTTTTTATTTTTAAGTATGGTAGGTATGCTTACTAAAAGCCCTATAACCGAACCAAAAAACATTGCACCAAGCACCATCCAAATTCCGCCAAAAGCTCCTATCATCGCTAAAAGCTTTATATCGCCTATGCCAAGCCCTTCCATCTTTCTTACCTTAAGATAAATATAGTATATTAAAAACGGTAGTAAACCACCAAATAAAATTCCCAGTATAGAGCTTTTAATATCAACAAAACCATATGGAGTTAAAGAAAACAAAAGTCCAAGCAAAATACCACCATAGTTAAAGCTATCAAGAAGTATAAACCAGTCTAAATCTATAAAAGATTGTACTATGAGGATTGAACCAAACAAAACAGCTTCTATAGTTTTGACAATATCTTTTATATTCAATATAGATAAATCTGGATTATTTTTTATATAAAAAGCATAAACACAAAGGGAAAAGTAAAAACCTGTAAGAGCTTCTACGATGGGGTATCTGATAGATATTTTGTTTTTACAAGCACTACATTTACCTTTTAGAAAAATGTAGGACAGTATCGGTATATTTTCGTAAGGTTTTATGCGGTGTCCGCAGTGAGGGCATCTGGAATTTGGATAAACTACAGATTCGCCCCTTGGAAGCCTATATATTAAAACGTTGAATAAACTTCCAAAAATGCTTCCAAGCACAAAAGATATGAGTAAAACTAAAATTGTCATATTTTAAGCATTCTTAATTTGGCTAAAATATCTATCATAACTTTTGAGTAATATACGTTTGACAAGAAAGAGGCTATGGTACCTATGGTGAGTGTGGTGGCAAAGCCTTTTACCGGACCGCTGCTAAACTGGAAAAGTATCAAAGCCGCCACCAAAAGTGTCGCGTGCGTATCGTAAACAGCGCTAAGCACTCTCTTATAGCCATATTCTATAGCCTTTCTTAGCGTGTTGCCCCTTGCTATTTCTTCTTTTATACGTTCAAATATTAGGACGTTTGAGTCTACCGCTATACCCATATTGAGTATAATACCTGCAATGCCTGGTAATGTTAGCGTAGCTCCCAAAAGTACTAGCCCAGCCCACAGAAGAAGTCCATTCATTATTATTGCTATAGTGGCTGTGACCCCTGCAGTCTTATACCTTGCTATTATCAAAAGCACCACAAATAAAAACGACGCTAAGCCGGCATAGATGCTTTGTTTTATGGCTGCTTTTCCCAAAGTAGGTCCTACGACGGCGTCTTGAAGTATATGAAGCGTTGTAGGTAAAGCACCGGCCCTTAAAATAGCCGCTAAGTCTCTTACTTGGTCTGGTGTAAAATTACCAGTTATTTGTCCTTGGTCAGATATCCTTGATCGAATAACTGGAGCAGACATTACTCTGTTGTCAAGGACTATAGCGAGCCTTTTACCTATATGACTTTGGGTAAAATTACCAAATATCTCGGCACCCTTAGAGTTTAGCTCAAAGCTAACTGCTGGGTTGTTAAAACTATCCGTGCTCTCGTAAGCGGTTTTTAAATCAGCCCCTGTTATTATGGGTTTTTTCTTTACCAAATACCATTCGTGCCCATCTTTTGATGGCAATATTTTTTCATCTGGTTTTAACTCTTTTTGCAAAGCGTCTAAAGAAGGCGAGGCGTCCACTACTTCCATAAGTTCAAGCTGGGCAGTTTTCCCAAGGACTTTTTTGGCCCTTTCTAGGTCCATAACGCCGGGCAGTTCCACCATAACTTTTGAATTACCTAATTTTGTAATTACAGGTTGTACTACACCAAGCTGGTCTACCCTTCTTCTTAACACTTCCACCGTTTGGGTTATAACATTTTCTTTTATCTGACTAAGATAGATAGAGCTAAATGTAACTTTAACTTTAAGAGGTGATACTTTGGAAACATCTATTCTGTTTGTGTAGTATTTCTTTAAAAGCTCATAAACTTTGCTGTAATCTGATGCATTTAATAAGTCTATGTATATGCCGTCTTGAGAAGGTGTAACATCCAGCACGTTTATATGATTTTTCAAGAAAAGTTTTGATATATCAGAGGCCGTGTTTTCATACTCTTCTTTTATAACTTTGTCCACATCGGGAGCTAAGACCATGCTTATACCCCCTTTCAAGTCAAGGCCAAGGTTTACCGGTTTGAAAGCCACCACCAGCAAAGAGCCTATTATGATAAAAGCTCCTATAAGAATGTTAACAAAAATATTCTTTGGCATACTTATCCTTTACAACCTAAGTCAATAACACCAAAACTGTCTGAACGTTTTCTGTACAAAATTTTTATCTTACCGTCTTTTGTATCCATAAAAGGTAAAAATACCATATGGTTTTCGGTTAGTTCTAAGATAGCATCTTCAACGCTCATAGGCTTTTCCACTGAAAAAGTTTCTTCTATTACAAACGTTTTGGCCTCTTGCTCTTCTTCAAGTTGCTCTAGCGGTATTTCCCTCATTTCTTCTTTTGTTTTTGAGCTTTTACGACGATAGTTGAGTCTTCTTTCTTTTAGTTTTAAAAGTTGACGTTCTATTTCATCTATTACCCTATCTATAGCTGTGTATACGTCTTTGTCCTCTTCCCAAGCGTGCACTGCACCACCGCCGTTGCTTTTTATGTATATGTCTATGTCTACTCTGAAGATAGAAGTTTTGTTTATGTTGTCGTCGGTGTGTTTTGCTCTGGCGCTTGATATTGTTACTACTACTTCTGTTTGGTCCTCACCAGTTTCTCTTAAAAGCCTCCTAAACTTTGATAGCTTTGTCTCTACAAAAGCCCTTAGGTGTTCTGTGATTTCAAAGTGCTTACCGATAAACTCAATTTGCATAGCTTAACCTCCTTTAAAGTTGATAGTAATTGTACCACTTTCTACCGGTCCATTTATAGGTTCAAATCTAAACCTTCTTACGTAGTTTACCACTTCTCTATCTACGTATGCTATACCACTTCTTTTGATGATAATAACCCTAGTGACATAACCAGAAGGTGATACAAAAATCCTTAAAACCACAGGCGCTGGAAACTCACCTGCTCTTATAATAGGAGCCGGCGGTGTGTATATGAGCTTCCTAGAACCCTCATGAAGGTAAGACCCTCTTGAGCTTATAGTGGCGCTTAAATTTCCCACCTGTTTTATTGCTCCTTCTATATCTGCTTGAGCTTGTTTTCTCTGGGCTTCAATTTCTTTTTCCAAAGATGACAATACGCTGACGTTTTTTGGCGGTGCTTTCGGTGGATGATGTACTACGGGTATTTTTATATCTCCTTTTTGAAAAACCTGCTTTGGCCTCAATGCGCTTGTTTGCAAATGATGGGTGCCGATTGAGGGTTTGTAGCCTTTTGCAGGGCTTAAGGGCTTAGAATAACTTCTTTTCATATGAAATTTTTGAAGTTTTATAGGTTTTGGTGGGGTTGGTACTTCTTTTGGTGGATTTATCAGTTGTACGTTGACAGGCGGATTTTGATATTGGCTTAGAAGTGGTCTCATGGTGAAAAGCATAGCTAAACCAGAAAACAAAAATATGTTTATCAGTATAGATACCAAAAAAAACGGTACTTCTTGGGTTTCTTGCTTTAAATCCATACTAAATATCTTAGCATATGATAGGTATTTAATTTATTAGTTTTGTTTATACAAGTTTTCAATAAAATCTTCAAAATTAGAAAAAGAAGATTGCTTGAATTCCAAGTATTTGGTTTTTAACCAAAGTTGTACTATAAAGCTTTTGGCGTCTATGTAATCTCTTTTTAAGATATTTTCTATGCCTTTTATGCATAAAACCTTTGTATATTCGTTTTCTTCTTTGTTGCCAGCTTCTTTTTTGCAAAGATGTTCTAGCTCTTCTTTTTTGGTTTTTAAAAATAAGACATACAAAAATACTTCTTCAGAAGAATCTCCTATGGTTGGATACAAGGATTTTATAAAAATAGCTTTTGATTTCATCAAGCTTTTGTATATATGCCATGTTGGTTCTATGCCAAGCTCTTCTACAACCTCTTTTTTTATAGTTTCTTCTATGGATTTTTCTAAATCGTTGTATTTTATAGCGTCTATAAGACCTGCCACTATTTCTTCCGCTTCGTCTAAAATAGGATATCTAAACTGTTTTACGTTTAATTGATATATATCATCAGAAAATGCAAAGACACCTACTGCCACCGCTTTTTTGCGGAGGGTTATTATACCCCTATAAAGGTTTTCAAACTTTACAAACACCTGAGCCCTTCCAAACTCTTTTCCAAAATATACGGCGTCTTTTCCGTATATTTTTATATACTGAAGTTTATATTCGGCTTTTAACCTATTTATCCAATCCCAAAAAATGTAATTTGATTTGTCTATAAATTTGTTTAACTTTTTATTTGAAAAACCTATAAACTTTATCTTGTCTAAATCCATTTTACTGTTTTATTCTTGCATCGGCACCAAGATAGCCTGGTAGGCCAAAGGTTTGGTAAATAATTTTGTATTTTGGGGTATCGTATTCCCATACGGACATTCTTAAAGGTATCCTAAACAAGAGCTTTGGTTTTATCTTGGAAGCCTCTTTTATAAATAAATCTGGCGATGGAAGGGTTTTATTTTTTAACGTATATTCTTCGTAGCAAATATCTTTTTCATCAAAAAGAGCGTATACCTTAAAACCATCTTTTTCTATTTCAAGAGCTCTTTTGGCATTTGGCGTAATGTTTTTGTCCACGCTCAAAATCTTTACATGTTTGTACTCTTTTAAAAAGGTATCGTATGAATCACCTATATAACCAAAAGCCATTTTAAGCCCTATTCCTATGAAAAGCCCTACAATGAGAAAATTTTTCACAGCACCCTCCTTAATCTATCTGAAAAACTAGGCGCTTCTATTTCTTGAGAAGCTATTATCGGCATACTGTAGCTAGAATCTCCATAGTTTATAACGAGAGTGCCGATTACTTCGTTTGCTTTGATTGGAAATTTTATATCCTTTATAGGATAAAGAGAGTAAGTTATCTTCATGCCAGGATAAACTACTGTGCTAAAATCCTGAGATGCCAATATGGGAATTTCTTTTTTCATCCAAGGGACTTTGATAAAACCTATCTGTTGATTTTTTGATATAAGTTTTTCGGTAGATAGCTGAGTTTTTGTCATATCTATAAGGGCTATAGCATCTTTTAAGGCTGTGATAAGGGGAGATTTACCTGATGCCCCAAAGATTACACCAAGTATATCTATGTTGCCTTGTTTTGAATCAAAGACAAAGTTTGCACCAGCTGGTAAAGAAGAACCAGTTTTTACGCCTACTATGTTGTCTTTACCAAGGTCATAGTTTACGTTGTATTGTATGCCTGCTACAGGTAAATTTACCTGAGGCATAGCTACTATATGTCTAAAAGTCGGTATTTGCATGGCAAGCTGAGTTAGTTTAAATTGGTCTATTGGCGTGCTAACGGTCCCAGCGCTAGCACCTGCCGGGTCTTCATAATGTGTATCTTTTAGACCAAGGTTTTGAGCGGTTTTATTCATTTTATCTACAAAAGCTTTCACGCTACCGGCATCCCATCTAGCCAGTATATATGCAAAGTTGTTGGCAGATGGTATCATGAGTCCTTCTAGAAGTTGTCTTTCTGTAAGCTTTTCGCCTAAGGCTACTTTTACCACAGATTGACCGTCCTTTTTAAAAGATTCATATTCGTTTACCTCTTTTTGTGTAACGGTAAGAGTGGGTCCATCTTGTCCTATTGAAAGAGGATGGTCTTTTAAGATTATATAAGCAGTCATTATTTTAGCTACGCTGGCCAATGGCCATTGACCTTGGTTTGGAGTTTTTGATATGATACCGCTTTGTAGCGTACCAATTACTCCATACCTTATATCTGTAGGCCAGGAAATGTTGAAAGAACCTGGTATCTGTTGATTTTTCAAGGAAAGCTCTAACTGTGGTTTTGGCCAACCTTTGAAAAGTTGAAAACCGGCATAAAAAATGAATCCAAGCACCAACAACACAAGAACCCTTTTTAGATTCTTGTGCTTAGCATATCTATCTTCTTCGTTGTAGTACATATAGAAGTATTATAGCAAATCTTTATACGTTGGTTTTTTCTGATTTTAAAAGCATCAAAATAACAAAGCCAGATATAAAACTTAACAGTCCAAACAACTGTGCTAAGTTAATATGACCAAATACAACATGGCTTGTGGTGTAGTATCCTACCATCATATTTGAAATTCCGTAAAGTATAAGAAAAATAGAAAACACTTCTCCCATGAATCTATCTTGTTTTTTTATCACATAAAATATTAAGCCGATGCTCCATAGCAAAAACAACGCACCGTAGATAAACTGCACTGGATAAAAGGGAATAGAAGGAGGAGCTATATCGCCAAACTTGTAAACCACATAAAAAAATGGAAACGCTTTCAAAAGGTGAAACCCCGGTGTAACGTCTACTGCCAAAGGTACAGGTCTTCCAAAACCAAAACCTACAAGGCCTGCTGATATATAACCAAATCCAAGCATCAGAGAGCCTATGATAGAGGTTATATCCAAGGCTTTTAAAATAGGTATGTTGTAAAGCCAAGCCACGGAAACGACTCCTATTATAACGCCTATGATAGTCCCATAATAGTCAATACCGCCGTTCCATATTTGAAAAACGCTTACAAAGTTTGGTATCTGGTCGTGGTTTTTGATAATATAAGATAGTCTTCCAAATAAAATACCAGAAAGTGCCCCCGCCAAAAATATATTTTCTGTTTGTGATTTTAATATACCTACGTATTTAGAAATTTGCAAAGAAACTACATAAGAAATAAAAAGGGAAATAGTTATCATTAGGCCTAATGCCGATACGGCAAACTTGCCTATTCTTATGTAAAATGGCATCAGAGCTCTTTCCAGATGGTACCGGCTTTTGTATCTTCAAGCTTTATACCATGCTTTAGAAGCTCATCCCTTATAAAATCTGCTACCTTAAAATCTTTGTTTTCTTTTGCCAAGTTTCTAGCTTTTATCAAAATTTCTAAAAATTCTGTGGATATATTTACACTTGAAGCTGGTTCTAGCGTCTTCAGGGTATTTTGCAAAGTGTTTTCTTCTAAAAGCCCAAAAATATCTTTCAAAGTCTGCTTTAAGCTGTTTGCCAAAAACAGATATCCTTCAAGCTCTTTAGGTGTAATATAGCCTATTTTAAAGCTTTCTGTTTTTGCTCTGTTTAACTCGGCTACAGCGTTGAAAACGTGAGCCATGGCAAGCGATGTGTTGAAGTCTTCCGATAGAGCTTTGTAAAACTGCTCTTGGGTGTTTTTCTCCAAGCTATAAAAGTCTATGTCTAATATAGGGTTTCCATCTTTTGCTATAGCTCTTAAAGGTTCTATTTCTTCTATGGCGCTTTTTAGCCTTTCGTAAGCTTTTTTTGTCTCTTCCATCTTTTCAAAGGAAAAATCTAAAGGACTTCTATAATGTGTAAACAACACTAAAAGCCTTAAAACATCTGGATGGTATTTTGTATATATCTCTTTTAGAGTAACGAAGTTTCCAAGAGATTTTGACATTTTTTTACCGCCCACCGTAACGAGGCCGTTGTGCATCCAATACCTGGCAAAAGGTTTACCAGTGATACTTTCTGCTTGAGCAATCTCGTTTTCGTGGTGAGGGAATACGAGGTCTATGCCACCGGCATGTATGTCTATGGTTTCTCCAAGGTGTTTAAATATCATAGCCACACATTCGGTGTGCCAACCTGGTCTTCCGTAAGACCAAGGGGATTCCCAGCCAGGTTCGTGGGATTTCGACGCTTTCCATAATGCAAAGTCAAGAGGGTTTCTCTTCTTTAAAGAGGGTTCAATTCTGGCTCCAGCTTCTAGTTCTTCTGGGCTTCTTTTTGAAAGCTTGCCGTAATCTTTAAAGCTATCTATTGAGAAATATACGTCACCATCGCTTTCGTACGCTTTGCCCAATTTGATAAGGTTGGAGATTAGCTCTATTATCTCTTCCATGTGTTCTGTAACTCTTGGTTCTACGTTGGCAGGTTTTACGTTTATGGCTTCCATGTCTATATAGTATCTAGCTATATATCTGTTTGCAATGCTCATAAAATCTTTGTTTTCTTCGTTGGCTTTGTTTATAATCTTATCGTCTATGTCTGTAAAATTTCTGACAAACTTTACCCTGTATCCTAGCTTTTCTAAGTATCTTCTAAAAACATCAAATACTATAAGGCTTCTTCCATGCCCTACGTGAGAATCATCGTACACGGTGACACCACAGGTGTATATGTTTACTTGAGGAGGGTTTATAGGTACAAACTCTTCCAGCTCAGCACTAAGCGTATTATAAAGCACAAATCCCATATATCTATTTTAACCTAAAATTCAAACC
The DNA here is from genome assembly GCF_049967395.1 of Hydrogenobaculum sp. NCBI lineage: Bacteria > Pseudomonadati > Aquificota > Aquificia > Aquificales > Aquificaceae > Hydrogenobaculum > Hydrogenobaculum sp. Next base: position 20,452 of record NZ_JBMFST010000010.1, read on the forward strand.
GTAACTATGTTAAAATAAAAGCATGAAAAAAAAGAAATTGTTTTTTGCAATGAGTGGGTTGGCGATTCTTCTTAGTTCTTGTGCAGAACCAACACAGCAAGGACCAAATCCAATAGCTATGCTTCAGCAACAGTATCAGTATCAACAGCAAGAAATCAATGAAATAAATAGAAGGCTTGATTCTTTGGATGAGTCTTTGGCAAAGTTAAGGGTAAAGCTTGGACTTTCTGCATACAACAACATTACAAAAAACCTTGGAGAATCTGAACCTCAAACCCCACCGATATCTTCTCAAACACCACCCTCACCTTCAAACCTTAGCTCTTTACCAGCCATAAAACCTTCAAAAGGCATCAAACATCTATCAAACACAGTCACTATAATAAACTCTACAGCTCCTTCTGAAACTCAAAATTCATCTCCTAATTTGCAATCTCTTATCTCAAACACGCCTCAAAGTCCTCAAGAGCTATACGGAATGGCTTACAGAGCTTATCAGTCTGGTGATTATCAAAAAGCCAAGAGGCTTTTCAAAGAGTTTATATTAAAAAACCCACACTCAAAACTTACAAACAACGCATACTATTGGCTAGGGATGACCGAAAAAGCTATGCATCATAACAACGAAGCGTTAGCTATACTGTTGTCTTTGATAGATAAGTGTAAAAAAGGCGAATTGCCATCTTGCGATAAGGCTCCTTCAGCGTATTTTTCTGCGGCAAACATATATAAAGAAATGGGACAAAAATCGGCGGCTATAAACTTATATAAAGAGCTTATAAAACTCTATCCAAACAGTATAGAAGCAGCTTTGGCAAGATCTGAATTAGAAATTAAATGAACAGAGAATTTTATGGTGTAATTGTAGGTCTTAGCACGCTATTTTTCCTGTTGTCTTTTAAGTTTATAACGCTTTTGGGAGTGTGCATATTAAGCTTCTTTGTAGCAAAGGAACTAAAAGACGTATCACAGTCAAAAACAAACGTATTTTTAGCGCCTTTTATTGCTTTGATAGGCATTTACAATATAAGCTATGGATTTTTGGCCATTTTCTTGGCAGTTTTTTTAGAGCTTTTAATAACAAAGGATTTAGAGTCTTTTTATAAGAGCTTTTTTATATTAGTACTTAGCACAACACTTCCAGAATACGTATATAAAGTTAAGACCCTTGGCAATTATTATATTTTAGGGCTTCTGCTGGGTGTTTGGATACTTGATACAATGAGCTATTATGTAGGCAAGAATTTTGGCAAACGTAAATTGGCACCTGAGATTTCTCCAAATAAAACTATAGAAGGATTTATCGGTGGGTCTTTATCGTGCATAATATTTAATATATTTTATTTTGGTTTTTCAAGGGGTATTATAATAGGCATAGCCGTAAGTATCGTTGGTGTATTTGGTGATCTTTTTAAAAGCCTAATAAAAAGACAATACAACGTTAAGGATTTCTCAAATGTGTTTGGTCCACACGGCGGTTTTTTAGATAGGTTTGATGCTCTTATGTTTAGCTCGTTGGTGTTTTATACAATAAATGCGCCCCGTTGACTTGGTACTTACCATACTTTTTATTCAGATAATAGGATTGGTGGGGGTTTATAGCTCTACGTATACTACTTACGGTGTTCAATACGGACTTTTCATAAAACAACTTTTATACATTATCCTAAGCTGGGTTATTATGTATGGTATAAGTAAGGTAAGGTTCTCTTCAGTCCTCTCTCTAGCTCCTTTGATATATGGTGTAAATCTTTTTCTTTTGATAGCGGTAATGTTTGTTGGAAAAACTATATACGGTGCAAAAAGATGGATAGGGATAGGCCCCTTTGGAATACAGCCATCCGAGTTCATGAAAGCTTCCGTAATACTCATAGTAGATTATATAATTTACATGAGCCCTTATTTAAAAGCCCAAAAAATAGCTTATATACTCCTTAGCATTGGCATACCCTTTCTTATAATATATAAGCAACCAGATTTAGGTTCTGCGGTGATAATGGTATTACCTGTAATGTCTTTAGTATTTTTTGCAAAGTTTCCGAAAAATTTTTTCAAATATGCAATACCAATAGTGACGATCATTCCTATAGTAGCGTGGCATTTTATGAAGCCGTATCAAAAAGAGCGAATATTGACGGTTTTAAATCCTAAAGCCTATTATGCCAAAGGTGGTTATCAGCTTATTCAATCTATAATATCGATAGGCTCTGGTAGAATTTTTGGTAAAGGTTTTTTAAAAGGCACCCAATCACACCTTTTGTTTCTACCAGAAAGACACACTGACTTTATTTTTTCTGTTATAGCCGAAGAGTTTGGATTTGTGATATCTATACTTATAATAATACTGTATTTGTATTTGGTTTTGAGGCTTTTAAGCGTATCTTACTATCTTAGGTTGTATACAGAAAAAATATACGTGGCGATGGTGGCGGCTTTTATCTTTTTTCATTCTACAATAAACTTAGCTATGGCTATGGGTCTTATGCCGGTGGTAGGTATACCGCTTCCTTTCATATCTTATGGAGGAAGCAACATAATGGTGAGTTCTATACTTCTTGGGCTTTGCTTTTCGATAGTAAATAGCCATAGAGAAACCAAGTTTAGCCTTTTATCTCACGATAGCATCATAAAGTATGACACCGGAGAATAGAAATATAATTGATATTGTATACAGTTGTGTAGCTCTAGCTCAATCAATATAACCAAAATCATTTACAAGAAAAGTGTACTTTGGTATAATAAAAAAATACTTGATGGTAGTCCCCATCGTCTAGCCTGGCCTAGGACACCGGCCTTTCACGCCGGCGACGCGGGTTCGAATCCCGCTGGGGATGCCATTTAATTAAATAATTAAAAACAAAATAATCTACATCCTTAAATCTATAAAACAATGATAAAATACCATTGACTTTTGAGCTTTTAGCTAAATATTTTATGTATCCTATTTTTTGGAGGCTTTTATGAGAGAAGATTGGAGCCTAAGAAGTGGCTGGACCAATAAAACGCAAATGCACCTTGCAAGGCAGGGTATAATAAGCGAAGAAATGCGTTATGTGGCAAAGGTAGAAGGCCTTCACCCAGAGTTTGTACGCCAAGAGGTGGCAAGAGGCCGTATGATAATACCTGCCAACATAAACCATAGGCACTTAAAACCTATGTGCATTGGTGTAAATTCAAAAGTTAAAGTGAATGCAAATATAGGAAACTCAAAACTTGCCTCAGATATACCGCAAGAAATAGAAAAGGCTAAAATCTCAATAAAATATGGTGCAGATACTATAATGGATCTATCCACTGGTGAAGCTATAAAAGAAACTAGAGAAGCTATTATAAATGCAGTTGATGTACCAGTAGGCACGGTGCCAATATACGAAGCTTTTAAAATAGCAAAAAACAGAGTAAAAGATATTACAGAAGACCTTCTATTGGATGTTATAGAAGAACAAGCAAGACAAGGCGTTTCTTATATGACAATCCACGCCGGTGTGTTAAAGGAATTTATACCTCTTACTACTCATAGAGTTATGGGTATAGTATCAAGAGGCGGTGCCCTCATGGCGCAGTGGATGTTGGAGCATGGCAAGCAAAACCCTCTTTACACAAACTTCGATAAAATATGTGAGATATTTAAGAAATACGACGTATCTTTCTCTTTAGGAGATGGGCTAAGGCCCGGAGCTATAGCAGACGCATCGGATGAAGCTCAACTCTCAGAGCTCATGGTGCTTGGAGAGCTAACAAAGAAAGCATGGGAGCATGATGTACAAGTAATGGTGGAAGGTCCTGGGCACGTGCCGATGAATCAAATAGAATTTAATATGAAAATCCAGCAAAAATACTGTCACGAAGCTCCGTTTTACGTGCTTGGTCCTTTGGTGATAGACGTAGCACCAGGTTATGATCATATAGCTTCTGCTATAGGTGCTGCAATGGCTGGTTGGTATGGTGCCGCTATGCTTTGTTATGTAACTCCAAAAGAACATCTTGGTTTGCCGAATCTAGAAGATGTAAAACAAGGTCTCATAGCTTACAAGATAGCTGCTCACGCCGCAGATGTAGCAAAAGGTTTGCCGGGAGCTAGAGAATGGGACTTAGAAATGTCAAAAGCAAGATACGCTTTTGATTGGAGTCGTCAGTTTGAACTTGCCATAGACCCAGAAACTGCAAAAGCTTACCACGATGAGACGCTTCCACAAGAAGGATATAAGACTGCAAAATTCTGCTCTATGTGCGGTCCTGAATTTTGCTCCTACCGTATATCTCAAAATGTGCAAACAGACTTTGAAGAGCAGCTTGCCGAAGGTACATGGCAAACTCCTTGAGCATAGCGCTTTTTGCAAGGAGCATGACTGGGTTCGCCCAGAAAACTGCGGAAGTAAACGGCTTTAGTATAATTTTAACGTTAAAATCTGTAAACGGGAAGGGTCTTGATATATCCGTCAAGATTCCTTCTCAGGATTTTCAAATCTTAGAAACTTATATAAAAGATAGGATAAAAAACTACCTGACAAGAGGCACTGTTTTGGTGTCAATAGATTTAAAACAGAAAAAAGATATAAAGGATATCGATGTTGGATTTTTGGAAAACATAATAAAAGATTTAAAAGAAGCTTGTAATAGGCTAAACATAAGCTTAACAGATGATAAAATCTTTGATATCGCTATGGAAACCTACAAAACATCTCAAGAAAAAGACGAAGAAACAAAAGAGCGTATAAAAGATACCATCTTGACGCTTTTTGAGGAAGCCTTAAGGGAGTTTATAGAATCTAAAGAAAAAGAGGGAGAATTTCTTTTAAAGGATATAAAATCCCGTGTGGAGCTTTTAGAAGAATACTTGTTAAAAGCAAGGGAAAACTTTAAAGAATACGAAAACGCATCAAGGGAAAAAATTTTAGAAAAGGCCAAAAGCTTAAACTTAGAAGAGCAAAATCCGCTGGTAATAAACGAACTTATGCTTTTACTTCAAAAGCTTGATATATCTGAAGAGCTGTCTCGCATAGAAAATCATCTTAATCATATGCTTGATATCATATCATCTGAGCAAGTAGAAAAGGGTAAGAAGATAGAATTTGTAGCTCAGGAGCTTCATAGAGAGATTACCACAATGTCTAACAAAGTACCAGAACTATCTCGTATAGCGGTAAACATGAAGTACGAAACCGATAAAATAAAGCAACAGTCCGCAAATTTAGAATAAAGGAGAAAATATGGAAAAGCTAGAACTACCAAAAGAAATGAAAGACAAGATATTGGCTACATGCGTAAATAAAGTGCTTTGTCTTGAGGCTATGAAATACGTTTACCTTGTTAAAAAAGACGATGGAACCCTTGATGTGGCTGAAGAATTTGAGAATACAGATTATCATGCCCTTTGGTTTGTGGTACTTTCTGTGGTAAACAAAGCAAGAAGGCTTTTAAAAGGAGAATCCATAGAGGATATTTGATGCCTTATACGATAAGGGTTAAAAAGAAGTTTAACGCTGCTCATTTTCTCACATATTACAAGGGTGCTCCAGAACCCATACATGGCCATACTTTTGGCATAGAGGTTTTTATAGAGGCAAAAGAGCTGGACCAAGGTGGTATAGGAGTGGATTTTGTGGAAGTAGACAACTATCTTGACGATATACTTCCAGACTATAAACTTTTAAACGATGTATTTGATTTCTCGCCGAGTGCAGAAAACCTTGCTAAATATTTCTTTGATACATTAAAAGCAAAATACAACGTTAAAAAAGTCGTAGTTTGGGAAACAGAAAACTGCGGTGCCGAATATTACGAATAATTAACCAAGCTTAGACTTCAAAGATTCTACCTTTTGTTTTAGTCTTCCAGTCTTATCTCCTTTCCTATAGTCTATAGCCATATTAACATATATTCTATTGGAGTCTTGCTGCATTGTTTCAAGGCCTTTCTTTATTATTTCAAGGAGTGGTTCTATTTCTGTGCTTTCTATCATAGTGGCCATAGGCGTTATAACATACTCAAGACCTGACTCGTGAATAATCTTAGACACCTTTGATACGTATTGGCTTAAAGATTCACCTTTGTCTACTGGAAACATGCTTATGGAAAGTATGTAGCTCATCTTTACCTCCTTTGTTTTTGTGATTTTAGAATTTAAAAAAGTTCATTTTAAAAGCCATGATACAAAGCATTTATACCATATAATCTTTGAAGTCAAAATAGAAGAATCTTACAAGCTCATTCATGTCTTTTTGCATAGGATAAAGAATCCTTTTGAGTTTTTCGTGCATATCAAATAACGCATCTTGATTTTTGTTTACTTTTACCCATTTTGGCAACACTACGTATACATAATAAAAAGCTATCTCTACATCCGTAAAAATGCTCATTAAATCTTTCACCAACGTTCTGCAGTATTCAAATAAGTCTACATCCTGACAAGCGCTTAGGAGGTTTGGTATTGCGTAAGCTACATAATTTATAAGAAGGCTTTCGGTGGTATAAATGTCTTTTTTTATTTTCTTAGACGCGTAAAAATACATTTTAGTCTCTTTCAACCTTTCTTTTACCTGTTCAGATTTTGCCACTTCTATGAAATCTACTATGTAGCTATCTACGGTTTGAACATATAAAGTAACATCGTTTAAAGAGCTTGAAAGCTTTAAAATGTTGGACAAGACTATAAAGACCGCTTGTAAAAGCGCTTCATCTTGCTCATACCTTTGCTTTAAATTTGGTAAAAGTGCATCAAAATATTGTTTAACTTCCTCTGAGTATTCTTTGTAGTTGTTGATGTGAAACAATACGTAAGAGGGTGCTACATGCTTGATAAAAGTTCTTACAGTTTCTTTATCACTATCTTTGTAAATATCTATGAAAGAGGCAAAATCTTGAATGGTGTTCATGGCAAAAACTTCTATATCGTTTTTATATTTTATGTATATGTCTAAATATATACCGAATACATTTTCTAAAAATAGAAGTATCTCCTGATTGACGATGTTTCTGTAAAATTCAACGATGTTGGCAAATTTTACGAGGTCGTTTTTTACATTTAGCTTTGTTAAGTTGTCTAACATAATAGGTATCAAAAATCTTATTATGACAGAAGGAAGAGCATTGTCTATCACCTCTTGCCTATCTATGGCTTCCAAAATTTTCTCAAAATTACCCTTTGTTTTTGCTTTTGATAAAACAAATTCCAGCAATTTAATGATATGTTTCTTATTTTTTTGAGCCTCGCTTACATCAGGGTCTAAAGATTTTAAAGAGTTTGGTTCTGCTTTTAAAAGCTTAGCAAAAACTACATATGCCCCGCTCAGAAGCTCGTATAGATTTTTCATGCCATTTTTTGTTTTTCCCCATTCTAAAAAAATCACATAAAAAAAGTCAACATCTTCTTTATCGTTCGGAGTTAATCCAAACTGCTTTATGAAACTAAGCGTTAATTTATAGGCGTATTCTTGTTTTGATTCCATTTTAAACAGTTTTTTTATAAGGTTTATAAGCCAGTTCATAGGTATATCATATCAGATTTAATATATCCTTTTCAAACTTATTTAAAATGGCTTCTTTTGAGAACTTTCTTTTATATATTTCGTAAGAGTATTTTTGAGCTTCTAAAAGCTTGTTTTTATCTCTAAAGGAAAGAACGGCGTCTTTTATGGCTTTTATATTAGTTGGGTTTACCAGAAAACCGTTCTTACCTTCTTCTATTGCTTCTTTTATACCGCCGACGATTGAACCCACAACGGCACAACCGTTGGCCAAAGCTTCTATGACGACCCTTGTCATGGCCTCATCGTACTTTGATAGTATCAAGACAATATCCGCGGCCTGATAATAAGGGTAAACATCTTTTTGAAAGCCTGCAAAATTTACATTTAAACCGTTTTCTTCTGAAAAAGCTTTTGCTTTCATTAGCTCTTGGCCGTCTCCCACCACATAAAATTCAAACTCTTTATAGGGTTTTAGCTCTTTGGCAAGATGTAAAAACTCCCAAATGCCTTTAGCTTCTATGACTTTCCCTACAAAAAGAACCTTTATATTATCTGTATTTTGCTTTTTAGGGTTTCCTTCTTCTACTATGTTGTAAAGTACTCTTAGTTTATCTTCTTTAACCCCTTTTGACAAAAGCTCTTGTCTTAGTTTTTCGCTTACTGTATAGACTATATCCATGTTTGATAGTATTAGCCTTGCCACTAAAGGGTTTTTTAAATTCTCCATATGCCTGAAAGCTATAACCTTTTTTCTTAAAAACTTCGATACGACAAGAGCTATTTCATACTCCTTGGCGTTGTTGGCTACTATGACATCTGGGTTTATTTTTTTTGCAAATTCGTATATCTTTCTAAAAGCTTTTAAATCAAGAGAATAGCGGGTGGTTGCATAGCATTTTTCAATTTCATGTGTATTTTTATCTACGTAGTTGCCTTTGGATAAGCATAAACTTACGTCAAAACCTCTTTGCTTTATGGCTTTTATAAAAGTTACGCTGTGAAGTTCTATCCCACCAAAATTTGGGTTTTCATTGGTGGCTAACCATAGTATTTTTTTCATTTGGATAGCTTATCATATCTAAACAAATCCTTCAAAAATCTTTCTATTTTGTCTATAGTTCTTTTTAACTCTTCCCTTGTAAGAGGATGAGGCTCTTCCACAAGCCAAGTTTCTCGCCTTTTGTGAGATATTATATAGGGACAGGTTTTGTCTAATTTGTCGCATATCATTACAAGCACATCTAACTCTTCATAAGGTATATCTTCCAACGTATTGTTTTTAACGTTGGCTACGTTTAATCCTTTTTCTTTCAAAAGCTCCAAAGTGATCTCTGCTATTTCTTTGTCTGGCTCTAAGCTTGCCGAATAAACCTCTGCTTTTAAACCCAACTCTTTTAGTATTTTTATAGCCAACCCTTCTGCTATTACGCTTCTATTTGAATGTTTATCGCATACAAAACCTATTTTCATATTTATATTATAACGTTTTTAGGCTTTTAAAAGCTTAGACATAGCTATTTCATCGCAGGAAGGAAACTTAGAACAGTTTATGCATTCTCCCCATATTTTGTGAGGTAATGTCTCTTTCTGTATAAGTTTAAATCCCATCTTTTTAAAGAAATCCACTTGGTAAGTAAGGACAAAAACCGTTTTTATGTCATAATATGATGCATCTTCTAAGCATCTTTCCACAAGGGCTTTACCTATGCCCCTTTTGACGTAATTTTTTTCTACCGCCAAAGATTTTATCTCAGCCAAATCTTCCCATACTATATGAAGAGCACAAACACCTATCACCTTTTCATTGTCTGTTGCTACAAAAAAATCTCTTATATTTTCATATATTGAGCTAAGTGACCTTGGTAGCAAGACCCCCTCTTTGGCATACTCATTTATAAGCTCATGTATAAATGGGGCGTCTTTTATTTTTGCTTTTCTAATGTCCACTCCAAATACTCCTTTAAGACGGTGGCGTTGTTTTTGGGTTCTTTTGAAGCGTATAAAAGCGTTATGGTATTTTGTTTGATTGAATTTAAGAGCTCTTTTATATCTTTTTTTTGAAGCTCTTCTATATATTTTCCCTTAAAAGCCTCAAAATCTTTCGTCTCATGGTAAAACTTTCTGAGCTCATCTGAAGGAGCTATGTCTTTTAGCCATAAATCTATATTGTCTTTTTTTACACCCCTTGGCCAAAGTCTATCCACTAAAATCCTTAAACCATCAGTATCTTCCTTTGACTCATACACTCTTTTTGTTTTGATCATCTAAATATCTCTTGGAAGAATAAAAGCATGTGGTTCCAGGAGCGCTTATCGGCAAGCTCGTTGTAAGCACTGCCCTTTGATTTATCGTTTCCGGCTGCTTTTTCTGTAAAAGAGTGTACCGCATCGCTATACATTATGATTTGGTAGTCTGCTTTTCTTTCGTTCATTTCCTTTATAAAATCTTCCACTTGAGATATAGGCACAAAGGGATCATCTACTCCATGACAAACCAAGATCTTAGCTTTTACAGGATTTCTGCTGATATCCAACGTAGAAAGCCCACCGTGAAAACTAACCACTCCTTTTACATCTACTCCTTCTCTTGCAAGCTCTAAAACGGCGGTTCCGCCAAAGCAATACCCAATAGCACCTATATAACCCTCTTTTAAAAGCTCAAAGCCCTTGAGAGCTTCCATAGCGTCTAAGAGTCTTTTTCTTAGAAGACGGTAGTTTTCTTTGTAAGATGATGATAGCTTAGCTGCCTCTTCTCTGTTTTTTGGTCTTACACCTTTTCCATAAACATCCACACCTAAGGCTATGTAGCCTAGAGAAGCCAAGGCTCTACACTTTTCTTTTACAAAATCACCTACACCCATCCAATTTGGGACTACCAATATACCCGGTCTTTTTATATTAGAGCTTTCTTCGTAAGCTATGTATCCTTCGCAAACTATATCAGAGGAATTGTATTCAAAATCTTCGGCTATCATATTATAAATATAGGATTTAAGGGGTTGGGTAGCAAGCGTTTAGGCAGTTTGTTTCACAGCTTTGGGTAAGCCCTTGGCACTGCTCTTTGCAATAGTCTTTGCAAGATACAGCTTGAGGGGGCTTTTCAGAGCTTTGCGATGCGCTTGTGTTTTGATTGTTTTTAGCTTGATGAGAGCATCCAACTAAAATAAGACTAAAAATACCTAACATAGTAAGCTTTTTTCTCATAGTTAAATATGATAGCACGAAAATATTTTAAGAAGATGCTTTTTTACATACCAAAATACCGCCTTCGTGGCCTACTACTATGAGCTTATCTCCTCTTTTAACATCATCTAAGACTTTGGCGTGCCATTCTGTCACACCTAATATAGGCGATGGTGAAACCACTTCTATCATGGTTTTTGCTTTAGCGTCTTCTTTTGCGTAAACTTCCTTGCCAAGTATGGCGTTTTCTGGCTGAGAGGATTTTGGTGTTTTTACGCTTATCCACTCTTTTGAGATTTTACGAAGAAGCAATATATTTATAACGCTCACAACAAAAAATGTGATAAGCTGGGTTATAAGCATTCTTTCGTAAGGTATTTTTGTAAAATATTCTACTAAAAACCCAAAAACTCCAGTTACGATGGCACTAAGCCCTATAGGAAAAAATATCATTACAGGGTGTGCTAGTTCTAACAAAGAAAGCACTATGCCAAGCAGTATCCAAAGAAAAGGGCTCATTTGTCTATAAGGCCTTTTACGGCATCTATTATGCTGTTTGGGAATATTATCAGCTTAGAGCTATTTGAAGAAGCCAAATCCTTCATGGCCTCTATATAACGTTCCCCAAGTTGTAATAAACCAGCTGTTTCTCCTGATTCTTTCAAAGATTGTCCTATCATTGCTATGACATCTGCTTGAGCTTGTCCTACCCTTTTTATGGCTTCTGCCCTGTTGGTTTGTGCTATGAGATAACCTTCAGACTCTAAGCGTTGTTTTTCTCTGTTGGCTTCTGCTTGGAGAATGATAGCTCTTTTTTCTCTATCAGCTTGTATTTGTTTTTCCATGGCTTTTACTATGGTTTCTGGAGGCAGTATATCTCTTATTTCTACCCTTGTTATCACTATCCCCCATTCACTTTCTATACCAGATAAGTTGTTTCTAAGCTTTGCGTTTATTTCGTCTCTATTGGATAGGGCATGTTCTAGTTCCATAGAACCTATTATGGCTCTTAGGTTTGTTTTGGCTAATTGTATCAACGATGCATCTATGTTTGTAATGTTGTAAGTGGCGTTGTAGCTATCCACGACCCTGTAGAAAAAAACCGCATCTATCTGAACTATAGCGTTATCTTTTGTTATAACAGCTTGAGATGGTACATCCAAAAATTGCTCTCTCACGTTAACTTTGTTTCTGATGTAATCTATAAAAGGCATTATAAAGGCAAGGCCTGGTTTTAAAGTCCTATGGTATCTACCAAGCCTTTCTATAATCCACTCTTCTCCTTGCGGGACTGCTCTTATAGAAAATCTTACCAATACTAGTGCGATGATTACAATTGCAAGCACTATTATCAAATGTTTACCCTCCTTTACTTTAAAATAAAAAAGTTTGTGGAAAAGTCAATCGCTATTTTTTTAATTTATTCTTCTGTATGCTCTACTTTGTATTGAAGTTCTAAAAACGCTTTTTTTAAATCCTCTGGTAAATCTTCGCGGTATTTTGCTTTGTAATATTCTTCGTAAAAATCCACGAGGTTATCCCTTATTTTGTTTAAATCTGCTTCTATTTCGGGTTTTTCAAAGACATTCCTTCTTATCTCTAATATTTTACTAGCTATATGTTCTGATGTTAGCTTTGATTCTAAAAGCCTAGTGTTTTCAACGGTATCGTCTATAATCACTCTTACGTATCCTCTTACGTCCTCTATATCTTTTATATTCAAGCTTTTGGCGTCGACTTTTAGAGTTTTGAGCTGGTTTTTTATATCTAATTTTATCTTCTCTACTTTGTTGGTGGATTGCTTTTCTAAAATCACAAAGTTAAAGTATTTTTCTTGGCCCTCTTCGTTGAAATCTATCTGAAAACAAGAACCTGTGTAATATGCATCTGTGGTGGTTGGTATTTTTTGGTATCTATGCACGTGTCCTAACGCAACGTACTTTAAGGTTTTCAGAGCGTTTATGTTGTTTAAATTTATTGCGTAAAAGTCCCCTACAGAGGCTTCTCTTTCGGATTTTGTTATCTTCGCACTTTTTACCATCATGTGGGAAAGCAATATGTTGAATGTGTTTTTTGGAGCTTTTGAGATGAGCGCGTTTATAAAGCTTTCCACTTTATGAGCGTATTCCGATGTGGCGCTATCTTCCCAGAGCTTGGCTATAAACTTAGGAGAAGCGTAAGGCACGCATATTATATTGGTATCTTTTATTGTAATAACAAAATCATCTGGAGAGGGTCTTACAAACAAATGCATGTTGGCGTATTTGGCAAGGGTTTTATAACCTTCAAAAAAAGCTTGTCCGTCGTGGTTTCCTGTTATCATAACCACTGGAATCTTTAAAGCGTTTAACTCCCTTACCATAAAATCAAATATGATTTTTGTGGCTTCTGCATCCGGGTTGTATTGATCAAAAATATCCCCTGCCATAAGAATAAAATCCACAGGCTCTTTTTTCACAAAATCTATCACCTGAGATATGGCGTATTCTGCATCGTCGTTTCTTGATTTGTTGTGAAGCGTTTTTCCAGCGTGTATGTCTCCTATGTGTAAAAACTTAGTCATCGAAGTCCTCTAATCTTTGCCGTGTTTTTGTATCTTTCTACCTTGGAAATATCTTCTTTTTGTTCTTCCATGAGTTTTATTTTTTCTAAGAGATGCTTATCCACTATAGCTATAGCTTCATCTATATCATCGGTAAGATTTATAAGGGATAAGTCTTCCTCATCGATGGTACCGTGTTTTATAAGGGTATTTTTGTAAAAATCCACAAGACCTTCCCAAAATTCTTTACCGAAGAGAATAAGCGGAAATTTGGGGCTCTTTTTAGTTTGTATTAGGGTAAGGGCTTCGGAGAGCTCGTCCATAGTGCCAAATCCACCAGGAAAAACAAGGTAGGCTATAGAGTATCTTATAAGCATGACTTTTCTTACAAAGAAGTATTCAAAGCTCATAGAGAGCGTCTGATATGGGTTTGGCTTTTGCTCTTTGGGAAGCTTTATATTTAAACCTACCGATATG